>NZ_DALZVG010000005.1:0-246795 GCF_032012665.1 Scandinavium sp. | reverse complement strand
TGTTTGTGTGAAGTGATTCACATCCGCCGTGTCGATGGAGGCGCATTATAGGGAGCTCCCGAGGAATGACAAGCGGAAAAATACATTTTTATTTCAACCGCTCATCTTTTCGCCTCAAAGCCTACTTTTTCTGCTTTTTGATGGCTGCAGGCAACGCTGCCAAGCTATCAATCACCCAATCAGCTGCATTTTCAGCCTCATTGGTAACAGGTTTGCCGGTACGGACCAGGACCTTCGTTCCAACGCCTGCGGCAGCGGCGGCCTGCATATCTTCAACTTTGTCGCCAACCATAAAAGAGGCGTCCATATCGATATGCAGGAAATCACGAGCAGAGATAAGCATTCCCGGGTGCGGCTTACGGCAATCGCACACCTGGCGAAACTCTTCAACCGTGCCCTGCGGATGGTGAGGACAATAATAGATACCATCCAGATCGACGCCACGATCGGCCAGTGACCAGTCCATCCACTCGGTCAGCGTTTCGAACTGCGCTTCCGTAAATTTACCGCGCGCAATACCGGACTGGTTGGTTACCAGCACCAACGCGTAGCCCATCTCTTTCAGCTCGCGCATAGCGTCAATGACGCCATCGATAAACTCAAATGCATCAATTTCGTGGACATAGCCATGATCGACATTAATGGTGCCATCACGGTCTAAGAAAATAGCGGGAACGGTTTTTGCCACCGGTTTACTCCTGAATAAGGCTTGTGCCGCTAGTATCTCATGTTTCTGACGCCAATAAAGTGCTCATTATCGCCGCTCCGGATTGATTTAGACGTCTGGATGCCTTACCATCCATTTCATTGACGGTCTCTGCGCTGTGCAACAGCAGAAAATGCCACGGCAAATCACTACACGATAATAAATAGCTAATGATTAAACTTTCGAATATCACCAAAGTGTTCCAGCAGGGTCACAGAACCATTCAGGCACTGAATAATGTCAGCCTGCATGTTCCTGCAGGACAAATTTACGGCGTCATCGGCGCGTCAGGTGCAGGTAAAAGCACCCTGATCCGCTGCGTTAATTTACTTGAGCGCCCAACCCAGGGAAGCGTTCTGGTTGATGGCCAGGACTTAACCGCCCTTTCTGAATCCCAGTTAACCAAAGCTCGTCGCCAGATAGGCATGATTTTCCAGCACTTTAATCTGCTGTCCTCCCGTACCGTATTTGGCAACGTAGCTTTGCCGCTGGAGCTGGACAACACGCCAAAAGAGGAAATCAAACGTCGCGTAACCGAGCTGCTCGACCTTGTTGGCCTGGCAGATAAACACGACAGCTACCCGGGCAACCTCTCCGGCGGGCAAAAACAGCGTGTCGCGATCGCACGCGCCCTGGCAAGCAGCCCTAAAGTACTGTTATGCGATGAGGCCACCAGCGCGCTGGATCCCGCCACAACCCGTTCAATTCTCGAGCTGCTGAAGGACATCAACCGTCGCCTGGGCCTGACCATTCTCCTTATTACGCATGAAATGGATGTCGTGAAACGCATCTGTGACTGCGTGGCCGTGATCAGCAACGGCGAGCTGATTGAGCAGGACACCGTCAGTGAAGTGTTCTCTCATCCGAAAACGCCGCTGGCGCAGCAGTTTATTCAGTCCACGCTGCATCTGGATATTCCGGAAGATTATCTGGCTCGCCTGAAGCCTGAACAGCAATCTGACAGCGTCCCGATGCTGCGCATGGAGTTTACCGGCCAGTCCGTTGATGCCCCTTTGTTATCAGAAACCGCGCGCCGCTTTAACGTGAATAACAACATTATCAGCGCGCAGATGGATTACGCAGGCGGCGTGAAGTTCGGCATCATGCTGACCGAAATGCACGGCACACAAGAAGATACGCAGGCGGCCATCAGCTGGCTGCAGGAACACCATGTAAAAGTAGAGGTACTGGGTTATGTCTGAGCCAATGATGTGGTTGCTGGCGCGCGGCGTCTGGGAAACGCTGGCGATGACCTTTGTTTCCGGTTTCTTTGGCTTTGTGCTGGGCCTGCCGGTAGGCGTGCTGCTGTACGTCACTCGTCCGGGTCAGATTGCCGAAAGCGCGAAGCTGTATCGTACCCTTTCTGCGGTCGTAAACATCTTCCGTTCTATTCCTTTTATTATCCTGCTGGTCTGGATGATTCCCTTCACTCGCGTGATTGTCGGAACCTCAATTGGCCTTCAGGCGGCGATCGTCCCGCTGACCGTCGGCGCAGCTCCGTTTATTGCCCGCATGGTAGAAAACGCCCTGCTGGAAATCCCTACGGGCCTGATTGAAGCTTCACGCGCCATGGGCGCAACAGCCATGCAAATCGTACGCAAAGTTCTGCTGCCTGAAGCGCTGCCGGGCCTGGTGAACGCGGCTACCATTACGCTAATTACCCTGGTCGGCTACTCTGCAATGGGCGGTGCTGTTGGTGCCGGTGGTCTAGGCCAGATTGGCTATCAGTACGGCTACATTGGTTATAACGCTACGGTTATGAATACCGTTCTGGTATTACTGGTGGTTCTGGTTTATTTAATTCAATTCTCTGGCGATCGCATCGTCCGGGCTGTCACTCACAAGTAACGTTACACACAACATACAACTCTAAGAGTTTAAGGAAAGAAAATGGCGTTCAAGTTTAAAACCTTTGCGGCAGTGGGTGCCCTGATTGGTTCTCTGGCACTGGTGGGTTGCGGTCAGGATGAGAAAGACCCAAACCATATTAAAGTAGGCGTGATCGTGGGTGCTGAACAGCAGGTTGCTGAAGTCGCTCAGAAAGTGGCGAAAGAGAAATACGGCCTCGACGTTGAACTGGTAACTTTCAACGACTACGTACTGCCAAACGAAGCGCTGAGCAAAGGCGACATTGACGCCAACGCCTTCCAGCACAAGCCATATCTGGATCAGCAGATCAAAGATCGCGGCTACAAACTGGTTGCGGTCGGCAATACCTTCGTTTACCCGATTGCAGGCTACTCCAAAAAAATCAAATCCCTGGATGAGCTGCAGCCCGGCTCTCAGGTTGCCGTACCTAACGATCCAACCAACCTTGGCCGTTCCCTGCTGTTGCTGCAGAAAGTGGGTCTCATCAAACTGAAAGACGGCGTGGGTCTGCTGCCAACCGTTCTGGACGTTACTGAGAATCCAAAAAACCTGAAAATTGTTGAGCTGGAAGCGCCTCAGCTGCCGCGTTCTCTTGACGACGCTCAGATTGCTCTGGCCGTTATCAATACAACTTACGCCAGCCAGATTGGCCTGACGCCAGCAAAAGACGGCATCTTTGTTGAAGACAAAGACTCCCCATACGTGAACCTGATCGTGAGCCGCGAAGACAACAAAGATGCGGAAAACGTGAAGAAATTCGTTGAAGCGTATCACTCTGATGAAGTGTACGAAGCTGCGAACAAGATCTTCAACGGTGGTGCCGTTAAAGGCTGGTAATCTTTTCACAAAGTAATATTATTCAGGACGGGCTTTATGCCCGTCTTGTCATTTTTGGCCGCCGCCTGATTCAAAACGGTCGGCTTTTATTTATTGAGGGAATCCTATGCGTGCTTTACCGATCTGTTTCTTAACGCTCATCCTGAGCGGCTGTTCAATGCTGAGCAGATCTCCTGTCGAACCAGTACAAAGCACCGCCGCGCCTGCCAAAACAGAGCCAGCGAAACCAAAAGCTACGCGCCCTGCGCCAGTAAGAATCTATAACAGTGCCGAAGAGCTGGTCGGGAAACCGTTCCGCGATCTCGGTGAAGTCAGCGGCGAATCCTGCCAGGCCTCTAATCAGGACTCCCCACCGAATATCCCGACAGCCCGCAAACGCCTGCAAATCAACGCAGCAAAAATGAGGGCCAACGCCGTTCTTCTGCACAGCTGTGAAGTCACCAGCGGTACGCCTGGCTGCTACCGCCAGGCCGTCTGCCTTGGCACCGCCCTCAACGTTTCGGCGCAATGAGTGGATTTTCCTTCGAGCAGATAGGCGTTATCCGCTCACCCTATAAAGAGAAGTTTGCCGTACCCCGCCAGCCTGGCCTGGTACAATACGGCAGCGGCGAGCTTCACCTCCTTCCACCCTACAATCAGACTGACGCCGTTCGGGGTCTGGAAGATTTCAGCCATCTTTGGGTACTGTTTGTTTTCCATCAAACCATGGAAGGTGGCTGGCGACCTACCGTGCGTCCACCGCGCTTAGGGGGTAACGCCAGAATGGGCGTGTTTGCCACCCGTTCGACGTTTCGCCCGAACCCTATTGGAATGTCGCTTGTTGAGCTGAAAGGCGTGCGCTGCCACAAAGATCAGGTCATTCTGCAGTTGGGCGGCCTCGATCTGGTCGACGGCACGCCAGTTGTTGATATCAAACCTTATTTGCCTTTCGCCGAAGCGTTGCCGGACGCGCAGGCGAGCTACGCCCAGCAGGCGCCTGTGGCTAGCGTTAATATCAGCTTCACAGCGGAACTGGAAAGCCAGTTTCCTGTTCTGGAAAAGCGCTACCCTCATCTGCGTGCGTTTATTGCCGACGTGCTGGCTCAGGATCCTCGTCCGGCCTATCGTAAAGGCGAGGAAACCGGGAAAACCTACGCCGTCTGGCTACACGATTTTAACGTCCGCTGGCGCGTGACCGATGCGGGGTTCGAAGTCTTTGCTTTAGAAGCTCGCTAATTTTCGCCTCCTCTCTTTTGACAACTCTGCCAGGCTGATAAACTAAACCACTTTTTTTGTATCAGGCGGGCAACCCCGCCTGCGCCCATCGTTCAAATGGAACCGTAATAACATGCGTACTAGTCAATACCTGCTCTCCACGCTGAAGGAGACACCTGCCGACGCCGAGGTTATCAGCCACCAGCTGATGCTGCGCGCCGGGATGATTCGCAAGCTCGCTTCCGGGTTATATACCTGGCTGCCGACCGGCGTGCGCGTCCTGAAAAAAGTCGAAAACATCGTGCGTGAAGAGATGAACAACGCCGGTGCCATTGAGGTATTGATGCCGGTGGTTCAGCCCGCTGACCTCTGGGAAGAGAGCGGCCGCTGGGAACAGTACGGTCCTGAGCTGCTGCGTATTGCCGATCGCGGCGATCGTCCGTTTGTGCTCGGCCCAACGCATGAAGAAGTGATCACCGACCTGATACGTAATGAGCTGAGCTCTTACAAACAGCTGCCGCTGAATCTCTTCCAGATCCAGACAAAATTCCGTGACGAAGTACGCCCACGCTTCGGCGTAATGCGTTCCCGTGAATTCGTCATGAAAGACGCCTACTCGTTCCATACATCTCAGGAATCCCTGCAGGAAACCTACGACGCGATGTATGCAGCCTACAGCAAAATATTCAGCCGTATGGGTCTGGATTTCCGCGCCGTTCAGGCAGATACCGGTTCGATTGGCGGCAGCGCGTCTCATGAATTCCAGGTTCTGGCTTCCAGCGGTGAAGATGACGTTATCTTCTCTGACGCCTCTGACTTTGCGGCAAATATTGAGTTCGCTGAAGCGCTGGCACCGAAAGAACCTCGCGCAGCCGCGACGAAGGAAATGACGCTGGTCGATACGCCAAATGCCAAAACCATCGCTGAGCTGGTTGAGCAGTTTGGTCTGCCGGTTGAAAAAACCGTGAAAACGCTGCTGGTGAAAGCCGTTGAAGGCAGCAGCTATCCGCTGGTCGCGCTACTGGTACGTGGCGATCACGAGCTGAATGAAGTTAAAGCGGAGAAACTGCCGCAGGTCGCCAGTCCGCTGACTTTCGCGACCGAAGCAGAAATCCGTGCCGTCGCCAACGCAGGTCCGGGCTCTCTGGGTCCAATCAATATGCCTGTTCCGGTGGTAATTGACCGTACCGTTGCCGCCATGAGCGATTTCGCCGCTGGCGCAAACGTGGACGGCAAGCACTACTTCGGCATTAACTGGGATCGCGATGTAGCGACGCCGGAAGTAGCAGACATTCGTAACGTTGTGGCGGGCGATCCAAGCCCGGACGGCAAAGGTACGTTGCTTATCAAACGCGGTATCGAAGTTGGCCATATATTCCAGCTCGGCACCAAATATTCCGAAGCGATGAAGGCTGCCGTTCAGGGTGAAGATGGTCGTAACCAGACGCTGACTATGGGCTGTTACGGTATCGGCGTTACGCGTGTGGTCGCAGCGGCCATTGAGCAGAACCACGATGAGCGCGGTATCGTCTGGCCGGACAACATCGCTCCGTTCCAGGTCGCTATCCTGCCGATGAACATGCACAAATCCTACCGCGTGCAGGAACTGGCGGAGAAACTCTACGCTGAACTGCGCGCGCAGGGCATCGAAGTGCTGATGGACGACCGTAAAGAGCGTCCGGGCGTGATGTTCGCTGACATGGAGCTGATTGGCATTCCGCACACTATCGTCATCGGCGATCGTAACCTCGACAGCGACGACATCGAATACAAATACCGTCGCAACGGCGAGAAGCAGATGATTAAAACCGGGGAGATCCTCAACTACCTGGTGAAGGCCATCAAAGGCTAAAAACACAAAGGCCTCGCAGTGCGAGGCCTTTTTCATTTATCTGCGCTAACTTAATTCCTGCACTCTTTCCCAGGCATAAACTTCGCGTCTTTATCCGTCTTCAGCGTCTTGACCTGTTCGCCCGTGTCCGGGTTTGGCTCCAGCGTAAAGTGCGCTTCCACCGTCAGCAGCACCGGCTTCGTTGCCGTTCCACGCGCGGCGGCATAGTCACGTTCCAGCTGCGCATTATTCGCCACGGCAACGCGTTTACCGGTTGCACAATCGGTGAAGGTGGCGGCATCGGCCATGTAGGAATACATGCCGCGCATGGCCATTGGCGTATTCGGCAGGCTGGATTTAACCGGCTCCAGCGTGTAGTTCAGCTTAGAGACAATAGGGTTCCCTTCCCTGTCCAGCATTTCCAGCTTATCGCCTTTCGCGCGGTAGTAGGACTTCTCACCCTGGCTGTCAGTAAGCACCAGCTTCTCGGCAGTGCGTGCCCAGGTGCCATAAGAACCAAATGACGAAGGTTCATGTGCCACACCCTGGTAGCGCTCATTCATTATCCAGGTGCCATCTTTTTCGAGGAACAGCGTCGTTTCAATGCCTTCGCAATCCGCACATGGCAGCACACCACGCCAGCTCTGCTGCATCGGCTGTAGCGCAGCTTCCTGCCCGGCTTTCAGAGTTTGCTCATCTGAACGATTATTACAGCCCGGCAATACGCTCAGTATGCCCATCGCTGCGAGGGCGACCAGTACCTTCTTCACTTTAATTTCCTTATGCTTTTAATTCATCGAGTTATTCGCCGCCATGGCGAACTTTTCCCCGCATCGCTTTCACCGATGATTTTTGTGATTTTGACGCCAGACGCCGCTCTTTCGACGCGCGGGTCGGGCGGGTTGCACGGCGATGCTTCTGTTCGGCGGTTAACGTCTGAATGACTGACACCAGTCGTGCCAGCGCCGCTTCCCGATTCATTTCCTGACTGCGATATTCCTGCGCCTTGATAATAATAATGCCATCAGCCGTGATCAAATGGTGGCTGGCAGCTAACAGGCGCGATTTGTAATACTCTGGCAGGCCGGAGGCCCGGATGTCAAAGCGCAGATGAATAGCCGTAGAGGCTTTGTTCACGTGCTGTCCGCCGTTGCCCTGCGCACGAATAGCGGTGATCTCCACCTCTTCGTCAGCAATAGCCACCTGACGGGAGATAACGATCATTGCGGTTGTTGCCAGTTAACGGGAATAATTTCCAGATTATTCCGAGCGTCGGAGAGCCATAGCGTGCCCTCCTGTAGCGTCGCCTGCAGCGTCATGTTACGCGCAGCGAATGCTATCAACTGCGCGAGTTGGGCATCGTCGAAATACCAGACGGTGAGGTTATCAAATCCCGAAAGCGCAGCCTGATTTTGCTGCCACCAAATCTCTGCCGCACGGCTGTTGTAGGCAAACAGAGCCACCTGTTTCGAACGAGAGCAGGCTTTTTTGATTCGCCGCTCGTCCGGCAAGCCCAGTTCAATCCACAGATCCACGCCCAGATGATCGTTCAGTAGCCACACTTCCGGCTCGTCTTCCGCGCTGAGGCCGCGGGTAAACTGCAGCCGGTCGTCGGCATACATGATCCATGCCAGCAGGCGCAGCATCATGCGCTCTTCGGTTTCCGACGGATGACGAGCCAGCGTCAGGCTGGCATCGAGGAACTGGTTACGGTCGAGATCGGCAACGTTCACCACCGCTTTATAAATAGTCGCTTTCAGCGCCATGATTTTACTCCTGAAAATTGGCGGCCATTGTACCGAAATCGGCCGCAAAAGGCTGTCGCCAATTCAGCGCTGAACCGCTCATCCTGCTGATATTGCTTAAATGAGTATGGTATAGTCACCTTGCTAAACAGAGTTTATCTTCGTAGGCTTAAACTTGCATCCCACAGTTAAGTCAGAACGCTGACAGGAGGACATGTGGAAAACTATTGTGAGTTAATACGCAAGCGGTATGCGGAAATAGCCAGCGGGGACTTGGGATATATTCCGGATGCGCTGGGTTGTGTGCTAAAAGTATTGAATGAAGTGGCGGCAGATGACGCGATTTCAGAGTCGGTCAGGGAAAAAGCCGCGTATGCGGCGGCAAACTTACTGGTGAGCGATTATGTCAACGAATGAGTCTTATCAACCGATCAACTGTGACGACTATGACAATCTCGAACTCGCCTGTCAGCACCATCTTGTTCTGGCACTGGAACTGAAGGATGGCGAAGCGCTGAAGGCGAAAGCCAGTGACTTAGTCTCACGAAAAAACGTCGAATATCTGGTGGTTGAGATCTCAGGCGAAAGCCGGGAACTGCGACTCGACAAGATAGCAAGCTTCAGCCACCCGGAAATCGGTACCGTCGTGGTGAGCGTCGAATAACCCCTGAACGGGCAGTGTTACTGCCCGTTTTTTTGTCTGATAAGCGCCAGCCCGACCTCTCCTTCCCTGTACTGCCCTTCAACCGTCACAAAGTAACCCGCCGCTGCAATCAGCGTATCACCATAAAAAAGCAGCGGCGTGGTATCCCGTAACCACGGTGCGACCCCCATCTCCTGCCAGATTTTCTTGAGTTTTCGCCCACCCTGACGCCCAACGATATGCAGCGTTCCTGAAGCGGCATAACGAATACTTACGGGTTCATCCGCTTTCGGCGCGCGAATCTCCTCTCCGGTAACCAGGCGAAGCACGCCGGAACCTGGCAGCAAGAGTGGCTGGTCCGTATCCGCCCAGGCCTGCTGCGAATAAAGTTCACGGTTGTATGCGGCAACCAACCACAGCTGCTGCTGATAGCGGCGAACGTCAATGTTCCCCAGGCGCAGCAGCGGGGCGGCATCTTCACGCGCGAGGGCGACCTCCTGCCACAGGCGTTCCAGCATGCCACGCGAAGGCATCGTCATCTGATGCTGCGCCAGCCAGCGGCGCAGAATGGCGGCTCGCCGGATCTCGCTGACCGCCAACAGGGGCTCAATCGCAATCTGCCCATATTCCCCCGTCAACGCCGCCAGTTCTTCGGCAAGCAATTCATCCAGGAGCTGTTCCTGTTCACCGCACAGCGACGCGCTACGTGCTACGGCCTGAGAAAAGTGCGGCCAGCGCTCAGTAAGCAAAGGGACGACACGAAGACGCAGGAAGTTGCGATCGTAAGCATCGTCCTGATTGCTTTCGTCTTCAATCCAGCTCAGCTGGTGTGAAATAGCCCAATACTCCAGCGATACCCGGGATTCGTTAAGCAATGGCCTGAGCAGACGTGTGCCGGCAAACGCTGAATCATTGGCCATCGCCGACAGCCCGGCAGGGCCACTTCCCCGCTTCAGCGCCAGCAGCAGCGTTTCACATTGATCATCGATATGCTGCGCGGTTACCAGCACTTCTCCAGGGCGCAAAGCCTCGCGGAAAGCCTGATACCTGGCTTCACGCGCGTGAGCCTCTGTCCCTTTTCCGTCATCGGCGAGGCTGACTCTTGTGACAATGAGCGGTACCTGCCAGTCGGTACAAACCTGCTGACAGTGCTCCACCCACGCATCAGCGTTGGCACTGATCCCATGATGGACATGAATTGCGCGTAACTGTAAATCAGGTGTGCGTTCACGCAGATACACTAGCTGATGCAAAAGGACCGTCGAATCCAGGCCGCCGCTAAAGGCGACCAAAATGTTTCGGTGGGGATGTAACGCATCGACGAGGGAGTTAAGATTCATGATTTATTGCTGATACAGCTCCAGCGGCAGGCCGTCCGGATCGTTGAAGAAGGTAAACCGACGTTCGGTGAACGGATCGACACGAATCGCCTCACACTTCACGCCGTGGCTTTCCAGATGAGCGACCGCCGCATCGATATCATCGACGCTGAAGGCCAGATGACGCAGGCCACAGGCTTCGGGTCGCGACGGGCGCGCAGGCGGGAAAGGGAAAGAAAACAGCTCGATAGTGTACTGGCCGTTGAGCGCCAGATCGCCCTTCCAGGAGTCTCGCTCTTCGCGATAGAACTCGCTCTCCAGCGTGAAGCCGAGAATGTCACAATAGAACGCCTTACTGTTGGCGTAGTTGCTGGCGATGATAGCGATATGGTGAACCTGTTTTAAACCGAGCATGTTTTCTCCTTTGAGGTGTCGCAGCACGTTACCTGCCCCGGCCCGCCTGAGGCAAGCACTCAGGCCTCTTTTAAGACTCGTACCCGGTACACACCATCCTCATCGCGCTTTGCGCCGTGAATGTCGGTTTCAAAACCGGGATAGTGGCGGCCAATCGAGCAAAGCATCAGCAGAAAATCGAGCACGGCGCGACTCTCCTCGGTGATCATTTCCCCCGGCATCAGCAGCGGCACGCCTGGCGGATAGGGCAGGATCATATTAGCCGATACGCGCCCCACCAGCTGTTCGATTTCGATCGTCTCAACTTCTCCTTTGATCTGCCGCTGCCAGGCCTGGTGCGGCGTCATTTTCATTTCGGGCAGCACGTCAAACGCACGCAGCATCAAATGGGACAGCTGATGCTGACGAATCAGCTTATGGATCCCCTGCGCCAGATCCTGAATACGCATATTGCGGTAGAAATCAGGATCTTCAGCATACAGATCCGGGAGCATATTTTTGACGCGAAGATTCAAATCGTAGGATCTTTTAAACTCCGTCAGGCCGCGCAGCAGCCCCATCGCACGGGTTTTGTCGATGCCGATGCTGAACAGAAACAGCAGATTATACGGCCCGGTTTTCTCAACCACGACGCCGCGTTCATCAAGAAACTTCGCCACCAGCGCAGCCGGGATCCCTTCATCGCTCATGTTGCCCTGCTCGTCCATACCCGGCGTCAGAATGGTCACTTTTACCGGATCGAGATACATATGTTCGGCATCAGCATCGGCAAAACCGTGCCACTCTTCGCCCGGTGATACCGGCCAGCACATTGCTTCATCGACGTTTTCCGGCTGCCAGATATCGAAGAACCAGCCATCAGACTCTTCACGCAGACGCTGAACCTCTTTGCGGAAATGCAGCGCACGTTCAACCGAGCGATTAATCAGGCGCTTACCCGGATTGCCGCGCAGCATCGCCGCAGCGGTTTCAATTGAAGCAACTATCGGATAGCTCGGTGACGTGGACGTGTGCATCATAAAGGCTTCGTTGAAGGTATCTTCATCGTAATCGCCTTTGATGTGTATAAGCGACGCCTGCGACAGCGCCGCCAGCATTTTATGCGTCGACTGCGTTTCGTAGATCACTTTCCCCGGTACCCGCTCGCCGCTCATACCGCTTTTTCCCTGATAAATCGGGTGAAAATGGGTATACGGCACCCAGGCAGAGTCAAAGTGAATCGACGGTACGTCGAGCGTCTCTTTAATCCAGGTGGTGTTATAGAGCAGACCGTCGTAGGTGGAGTTAGTGATCACCGCATGAACCGGCCATTTCGCCCCGGCAGTTGCATTTACTTTTTGCGAAATTGTCTCGCGGGTGAATTCACGCTTCGGAATACCGCCGAGGATCCCCAGTGCATTGCGCGTTGGCTTCATCCACAGCGGCACCACGTCACTCATCATCAGTAAATGCGCCAAAGACTTATGACAGTTGCGGTCGATAAGCAGCGTGCTTCCCGCCGGAGCGGCGTACATGCCGACGATTTTGTTCGACGTCGAGGTGCCGTTCGTCACCATATAGCTTTGCTCAGCACCAAAGGTGCGGGCAATGTACTCTTCGGCTTCCAGATGTGGGCCGGTATGATCGAGCAGGGAACCCAGTTCGGTAACGGAAATGGAGACATCCGCCTTTAGCGTATTGCCGCCAAAAAAGTCATAGAACAGGCAACCGACCGGGCTTTTCTGATAGGCCGTACCCGCCATGTGTCCCGGTGTGCAGAAGGTATACTTGCCCTCTTTCACGTAGTTGAACAGCGCGCGGGTAAACGGCGGGGTAATGTTGTCGAGATACTCTTTGGTGTATTGCCCTATACGCGTGGCGATGTCTTCTGCCGCGCCGAGCGCGTATTCAAAGAACCACAGCGCCATGCGCATATCGTTGATGCTGACGTCGAGCGTCGAATGGGTATTGATGAAGGCATACAGCGGCAGGTATTCGTTAAGCTGATTGATGTCGCTGCACAGGTCTTCGCCGTACTCATCCCAGTCGAAGATAACCCCGCAGATCCGCGGATTTTGCTCAACGAATTTAATGAGATCGGCGCTGTTCTGCGGCCAGATAATTTTGAATCCCTGTTGGGTCAGTGCCGCTTCAAGATCTTTAATCGGCTGATCTTTGTGGTAGACGCCGTGCGGCCCCATGATGGCGATAATATTCACGCATTCCTCCTGGAAAAAACCTCCGTTAATCATAGCGCAGGTGGATAGCGGAAATAAAAAAAGCCACACGCAGTGTGGCTTTTTCAGAGCACTCTTTACGCTTTCTTACGCGTAGCCGTAGCTCATCAGACGCTGATAGCGACGGTTGAGCAGATCTTCGGTGCTCAGCACGTCGAGATCGGCCAGATCCGCCAGGATCTGCGCTTTCAGGCTCGCAGCCATCACTTCCGGCTTACGGTGTGCGCCGCCCAGTGGTTCCGGGATGACGGTGTCGATAAGCTTCAGCTCTTTCAGGCGCGGGGCAATAATGCCCATCGCTTCTGCGGCCAGCGGCGCTTTATCAGCGCTTTTCCAAAGAATGGAAGCACAGCCTTCCGGAGAGATAACGGAATAGGTGCTGTACTGCAGCATATTCACTTTATCGCCCACGCCAATCGCCAGTGCGCCGCCGGAGCCGCCTTCACCGATTACGGTGCAGATTACCGGCACCTTCAGGCGAGACATTTCACGCAGGTTACGTGCGATAGCTTCAGACTGACCGCGCTCTTCCGCGCCCACGCCCGGATACGCACCCGGCGTGTCGATGAAGGTCACGATCGGCATGTTGAAGCGCTCTGCCATTTCCATCAGGCGCAGCGCTTTACGGTAGCCTTCCGGCGCTGGCATGCCGAAGTTACGGCGGATTTTCTCTTTGGTTTCACGGCCTTTCTGATGGCCAATCACCATCACCGGACGCCCATCAAGACGCGCGATACCGCCGACGATAGCTTTGTCATCGGCATAGGCGCGGTCGCCTGCCAGCTCGTCGAATTCATCGAACGCCAGACGCAGATAATCCAGGGTATATGGGCGCTGCGGATGGCGAGCCAGCTGAGCAACCTGCCATGCACCGAGATCGGCGAAGATTTTACGCGTCAGCTCTACGCTTTTTTCACGCAGACGATGCACTTCTTCGTCGATGTTAATATCCAGTTTTTCATCCTGACGGCCAACGGACGTCAGAGAATCGATTTTCGCTTCCAGCTCTGCAATCGGCTGTTCGAAATCAAGGAAATTCAGACTCATAGTATTCCTGTATTAGTCAAACTCCAGTTCCACCTGCTCCGACCCAATGAGGCCACGCAGATCGTTGAGTAAACGATCGCTCGGAGAAACACGCCAGGTCGCGCCAAAGCGCAATCGTGCGCGTGCATCCGCCCTCTGATAGTAGAGATGTACTGGAATGGTCCCCGACCGATGGGGTTCCAGAGACTGACGGAGACGGTTTAAAAGCTGGTCATCAATTTGCCTGTCCGTCAGCGAGATAGCAAGCCCGCGAGCATATTTTTCACGGGCTTCGTCAATATCCATCACTTCGCGGGCCATCATTTTAAGGCCGCCGCTGAAGTCATCAAAGCTGACCTGTCCGCTGACGATAAGTATGCGGTCTTTTTCCAGCAAATGCTGGTATTTATCCAGTGCGTCGGTGAATAACATCACCTCCAGACGCCCGGAACGGTCATCCAGCGTACAGATGCCGATGCGATTGCCGCGTTTGGTGACCATAACCCGCGCGGCAATCACAAGCCCCGCCGCCGTGGTGACTTTACCACGATCGGTCGGATGCATGTCTTTGAGCCTTACGCCCCCGGCGTAACGCTCAATCTCTTTCAGATACTGGGTAATTGGGTGTCCGGTCAGGTAGAGACCCAGCGTTTCCCGCTCCCCTTCCAGAACAATCTGTTCCGGCCATGGCTGACAGCTGGCGTAGGATTGTTCCACCTGTTCCGGCTCTTCCGCCAGCACGCCGAACATATCGACCTGCCCGATGGCTTCGGCTTTTGCATGCTGATCGGCTGCCTTCAGCGCGTCCGGCAACGAGTTCGCCAGCGCCGCACGATGCGGGCCAAGCCTGTCGAACGCGCCGGACATAATCAGCTTTTCCAGCACGCGCTTGTTCAGCTTTTTCGTGTCCACGCGGGCGCAAAGGTCGAAGAGCTCGCGGAAATAGCCGCCTTCGTTTCGCGCTTCGAGAATAGCTTCAATCGGACCTTCGCCAACGCCCTTAATGGCGCCGATGCCGTAGACAATCTCCCCGTCATCGTTGACGTGGAAATGGTACAGGCCAGAGTTAATATCCGGCGGCAGAATCTTCAGCCCCATGCGCCAGCACTCGTCCACCAGGCCGACGACTTTCTCAGTGTTGTCCATATCGGCGGTCATCACCGCAGCCATAAACTCTGCCGGATAGTGCGCCTTCAGCCACAGCGTCTGATACGACACCAGCGCATACGCCGCAGAGTGGGATTTGTTGAAGCCGTAGCCCGCAAATTTTTCGACCAGGTCGAAGATTTTCATCGACAGCTCGCCATCGATGCCGTTCTTAATAGCCCCTTCTTCGAAGGTGCCGCGCTGCTTCGCCATCTCTTCGGGCTTTTTCTTACCCATCGCACGACGCAGCATGTCCGCGCCGCCAAGCGTATAGCCGGAGAGCACCTGAGCAATCTGCATCACCTGTTCCTGGTACAGAATGATGCCGTAGGTCGGCTCCAGCACCGGCTTCAGGCTTTCATGCTGCCACTGCACGTCCGGGTAGGAGATCTCTTCACGGCCGTGCTTACGGTCGATAAAGTTATCCACCATGCCCGACTGTAGCGGCCCCGGGCGGAACAGCGCCACCAGAGCGATCATATCTTCGAAGCAGTCCGGCTGCAGGCGCTTAATCAGATCCTTCATGCCGCGGGATTCAAGCTGGAACACGGCGGTCGTTTCCGAGCGCTGCAGCATGTCGAAGCTTTTCTTGTCGTCGAGCGGGATAGCGGCGATATCAATCGGCTCAAGACCCTGCTTCACCCGACGTGGGTTGATCATCTTCAGCGCCCAGTCGATGATCGTCAGCGTTCGCAGACCGAGGAAGTCAAACTTCACCAGCCCGGCATATTCAACGTCGTTTTTATCGAACTGGGTAACCGGATGATGCCCGGATTCGTCGCAGTAAAGTGGTGCAAAATCGGTAATTTTGGTTGGCGCGATAACCACGCCCCCGGCGTGCTTCCCGGCGTTACGCGTGACGCCTTCAAGCTTACGCGCCATGTCGATCAGCGCTTTAACCTCTTCATCTGCCTCATATATTTCCGGCAGCTGCGGTTCAGCTTCAAAGGCTTTGGCCAGCGTCATGCCCGGATCGGGGGGCACAAGCTTCGAAATGCGGTCAACAAACCCATAAGGATGGCCAAGCACGCGCCCTACGTCACGTATAACCGCTTTTGCGGCCATCGTACCGAAGGTAATTATCTGAGAAACGGCATCGCGCCCGTACATATCGGCGACGTGCTCAATCACCTGGTCACGTTTCTCCATGCAGAAATCGACGTCGAAGTCGGGCATCGAGACACGTTCCGGGTTAAGAAAACGTTCAAAAAGCAGATCAAATTCAAGCGGATCGAGGTCGGTAATCTTCAGCGCATAGGCCACCAGAGAGCCCGCACCGGAACCACGGCCCGGCCCTACCGGCACGCCGTTATCCTTCGACCACTGGATAAATTCCATTACGATCAGGAAGTAGCCCGGGAACCCCATCTGGTTAATAACCTGAAGTTCGATATCCAGACGTTCGTCATATTCCGGGCGCTTCTCCGCGCGAACAGCCGGATCCGGGAATAAGAACTCAAGACGTTCTTCAAGCCCTTCCTTCGATTTCACGACGAGGAAATCTTCGGTGGTCATGTCGCCGGTCGGGAACTGTGGCAGGAAGTATTCGCCAAGGCGCACGGTCACATTACAGCGTTTGGCAATCTCAACGGTATTGGCCAGCGCTTCCGGAATATCCGAGAACAGTTCGCACATTTCGTCTTCGGTGCGCATGTACTGCTGCGAAGAGTAATTGCGCGGACGCTTGGGATCGTCGAGGGTAAAACCATCATGGATGGCGACGCGAATTTCGTGGGCATCGAAGTCACCCGCGTCAATAAAGCGCACGTCGTTGGTCGCGACAACCGGCAGCCCGCGATCTTCGGCAAGCTTCACGGCGGCATGAAGATAGTTTTCTTCATCGGCCCGGCCCGTGCGGATTAATTCGAGGAAATAACGATCCGGAAAATGCTCTTTGTAGAATGCCACACACTGCTCAACCAGCGCGGTGTTTCCGCGCAGCAGCGCTTTCCCGACGTCGCCCATGCGCGCGCCGGAAAGTAAAATCAGACCTTCTTTCTGCTCAACCAGCCACTCACGGTCGATATACGGCCCCTGAGCGCCATAACCACGCTGATATGCCCGTGAAATCAGCAACGTAAGATTCTGATAGCCTTCGTTGTTGGCGGCAAGCACCGTCAGCTGAGTCAGCTCCTCGGCAAACAGATCGCTCTGAACATGGAAATCGGCCCCGATAATCGGCTTCAGGCCCGCACCATGCCCCGCACCGTAGAACTTCACCAGACCGCAAAGGTTGGTGAAATCGGTGATCGCCAGCGCCGGCATGCCGAGCGCGGCCGCCTTTTTCACCAGCGGCCCGGTTTTCGCCAGCCCGTCAATCATGGAGTAGTCGCTATGCACCCGCAGGTGCACGAAACGTGGTTCAGCCATCTTCAGTTCCCGCTTAACTTAATCAGGCAATGCCCAGTGCGCGTTTGACAGGCCCGAAACTGCGCCGGTGGTGTTCGGTGGCACCATGCAGAGCCAGCTTTTCCAGATGAAAAGCCGTTGGATACCCTTTGTGCCGGGCAAAGCCATACTCAGGGAAAGTCTGGTCCAGCGCCGCCATCTCCGCATCGCGGGACACTTTCGCCAGAATGGAGGCCGCGCTAATTTCTGCCACGCGACTGTCGCCTTTGACTACGGCCAACGACGGCACCGGCAACGCCGGGCAGCGATTACCATCGATCAGCACATATTCCGGCGGAATATGCAGGCCAGCCACGGCGCGCTGCATCGCCAGCATTGTGGCGTGCAGAATGTTGAGCTCGTCAATTTCATGCGGCTCGGCACGGCCAAGGCTCCAGCTCAGCGCCTTCTCTTTGATTTCACCGAACAGCGCCAGGCGGCGCTTTTCGCTTAGCTTTTTAGAGTCGTTGAGGCCGACGATCGGCCTTGCCGGATCGAGGATCACCGCCGCGGTGACAACCGCGCCCACTAAAGGACCGCGGCCTACTTCGTCGACACCCGCCACCAGGTAAGTGTGCGGATAAACAAATACGTCGGTCATTGCGCCAGCTCCAGCACCGCTTCTGCTGCCTGCTCATCGGCATTACAGCGAATTTGCTGGTGCAATTCGCGGAAGGTATCGTGCATAGCGTGGCTGGTTTTACCATCCGCGAGCAGCGGAAGCAGTGCCTCAGCGAGGCTTTCCGGCTGACACTCATCCTGCAAAAGTTCTTTCACCAGTTCCCGGCCCGCCAGCAAATTAGGCAGCGAGACGTAATCGGTTTTCACCAGACGTTTCGCCAGCCAGAAGGTAAATGGCTTCATGCGATAGCCCACGACCATCGGGCACTTCGCCAGCATGCATTCGAGCGCCGCCGTGCCGGATGCCAGCAGCGCGGCGTCGCTGGCGATCATCGCCTCACGACCCATACCGTTCAGCATATGCACGTTGAGATCGGGTGCAATCTCCGCTTTGATGCGCTCAAACTGCTCACGGCGTTTGGCGTTAACCAGCGGCACCACAACTTCCAGATCGGGGTAGTGATTGCGCAGAAGCTGCGCCGTTTTCAGGAAATCTGCGCTAAGCATTTCCACTTCCGCGCCCCGGCTGCCCGGCAGTAACGCCAGACAATGCACGTCATGGGCAATGCCGAGCGTATCACGTGCGGCATTTTTATCAGGATCGAGCGGCATCGCATCTGCCATAGTGTGTCCGATAAAGCGGCAGGGCACGTTGAAACGGTCGTAAAACGCTTTTTCGAAAGGCAGAAACGCGAGCACCAGATCGGTGGCTCTGCCGATTTTGAAAACACGTTTTTGTCGCCATGCCCAGACGGACGGGCTGACATAATGGATGGTTTTGATTCCCTGCTTCTTCAGGTTCCCTTCGAGGGTAATGTTGAAATCCGGGGCATCAATACCGACGAACACATCGGGCTTGAGTTCGGTAAAGCGACGGGTCAGATCGGCACGGATATGCAGCAGACGGCGCAGACGACCGAGGACTTCGACAATCCCCATCACCGCCAGCTCTTCCATTTCGTACCAGGCTTCACAGCCTTCAGCCTGCATCAGCGGCCCGGCTACGCCGACGAATCGGGCGTTCGGAACCCGCGCTTTCAGGGCACGAATCAGACCTGCACCAAGAATATCGCCGGAGGTTTCTCCGGCGACCAGGGCAATCGTTAACGGACGTTCAGCCATTAACGAATCAGACCACGCGTAGAGCGTTCGAAGAAGTCAGAGAAGG
Organism: Scandinavium sp.; assembly: GCF_032012665.1. Taxonomy (NCBI): domain Bacteria; kingdom Pseudomonadati; phylum Pseudomonadota; class Gammaproteobacteria; order Enterobacterales; family Enterobacteriaceae; genus Scandinavium; species Scandinavium sp. The sequence continues at coordinate 227,672 of NZ_DALZVG010000005.1, read as the reverse complement.
CTTTCACTTCAGGATGCTGCTCTGCAAGTTCGGCGATTTCCGGTTTGGCTTCTTCCAGCGTTTTACCGCTGCGGTAAAGCAGTTTGTACGCATTGCGAATGGCAATGATTGCTTCTCTGCTGAAACCACGGCGCTTCAGGCCTTCGATGTTGACACCGAAAGGCGTGGCGTGGTTGCCCTGCGCGATAACGTAAGGCGGAACGTCCTGTGCGACGCCGGAGCAGCCGCCAACCATCACGTGTGCACCAATGATGCAGAACTGATGGACAGCCGTCATGCCGCCGACAATCACAAAATCGTCCAGAGACACGTGACCCGCGAGCGTTGCGTTGTTCGCGAGGATGCAGCGGTTGCCCACTGTGCAATCATGCGCGACGTGCGCGTTGATCATCAGCAGGTTATCGCTGCCTACCTTCGTCAATCCACCGCCCTGTGTTGTGCCACGATGAATGGTGACGCTTTCGCGAATGCGGTTGCGATCGCCAATCTCCACACGGGTTGGTTCGCCAGCGTATTTCAGATCCTGGTTAACTTCCCCGATGGAAGCGAACTGATAAATTTCATTGTCGCGACCAATGGTCGTGTGACCATTTACCACCACATGAGACTTCAGTACGGTCCCTTCGCCAATGGTGACGTTCGGACCCACAATACAAAACGGACCAATGTGAGCGTTGGCACCGATAACGGCGCCCTCTTCCACAATGGAGGTTGGATGGATAAAGGCAGTTTTATCAATCACGTATCAGGCCTCCCGGCTACGCGCACACATCATTGTTGCTTCGCAAACCACTTTCCCGTCAACCGATGCCACGCCTTTGAAGCGAGTCAGGCCACGACGGGTTTTCTCGAAAGTCACTTCCATGATCATCTGATCGCCTGGCACGACAGGACGCTTAAAGCGCGCTTCATCGATGCCTGCGAAGTAGTAGAGTTCACCCGGCTCAAGTTTACCGACGCTCTTGAATGCCAGAATACCGGTGGCCTGAGCCATGGCTTCCAGAATCAGCACGCCTGGGAAAATCGGTTTACCCGGGAAATGTCCCTGGAAAAACGGCTCATTTACGGAGACATTTTTAACTGCGCGAAGAAAACGACCTTCTTCAAAATCCAGCACGCGATCGACCAGCAAGAACGGGTAACGGTGCGGCAGAAGTTCCAGAATCTCTTCAATGTGCAGAGTATGAGTGTCAGTAGTCAAAATACTCTTCCTGTCTAAAAATACTTAAAGTGCAATAATAACACGGCCTGCCGGATTCTAAAAAATCAGACAGGCCGGGAAGATGGCGCTTATGATGTAACGTTAGTCTTGCTGACTGTTTTTACGCTCAAGTGCTTTAAGGCGCTTGCTCATGTCATCAATGTTCATCACCAGCGCGGCGGTTTTGCGCCATGCCTTGTTAGGCTGCAGCGGAATGCCGGAGGAGTATACGCCAGGCTCAGTGATCGGACGCATTACCATGCCCATCCCGGTCACCGTCACTTTGTCGCAGATCTCCATGTGGCCGTTGATGACGCTTGCGCCACCAATCATGCAGTAGCGGCCAATTTTCAGGCTGCCTGCCATGATAACCCCGCCCGCAACGGCAGTATTGTCACCGATGACCACGTTGTGCGCAATCTGGCACTGGTTATCAATGATCACGCCGTTACCGATGACGGTGTCATCCAGCGCGCCACGATCGATGGTGGTACAGGCACCGATCTCTACGCGATCGCCGATGATAACGCGACCCAGCTGAGGGATCTTCACCCAGTTGCCGCGATCGTTAGCATAGCCAAAGCCATCCGATCCAATAACGGTACTGGACTGGATCAGGCACTGCTCACCGATCTCAATTTCGTGATAAACCGATACGTTCGCCCACAGGCGTGAACCGGCACCAATTTTGGTGTTCTTACCGACGAAACAGCCCGCGCCAATGCGAACGTTATCACCGAGCACGACCCCGGATTCGATAACTGCATTTGCGCCAATTGAGACGTTTTGTCCAAGCTTTGCCGTCGCATCAACCACCGCGCTGGGCGCGATGTCCTGCGCCGGCTGCGGCGTGGAGTCAAGAATTTGCGCCATACGGGCGTAAGTCAGGTAGGGATTTTTCACTACCAGCGCCGCGCTTTTGGCAAAAGGCAAATCGTCTGCCGTCATCACGACAGCAGAAGCCTGGCATGCGGCCAGGTGTTCACGGTATTTAGGATTCACCATGAACGTGATATGGCCTGTATTAGCGGATTGCATGGACGCAACAGCGGTGATGACGATATCGCCATCACCGTGTAATTCTGCATCCAACTGCTGCGCTAAGTCAGCCAGTCGAATTGAAGGCATTACTTATTTAACCTGTTTCAGCACATCAGCGGTGATGTCTTTCACGTCACTGCTGTTGTAAGCAACGGTATTTGCGTCAACAACCAGATCGATTTTCTGGTCAGCCGCTACGCTCTTCACTGCAGCCTGGATACGAGTCACCAGCTTACCGCGCTCTTCGTTAGAACGACGCGCACGATCCTGCTCAAACTGCTGGGCTTTCTGAGAGAAAGTCTGACGCTGAGCCATGATGTCTTTTTCCATTTTGCTGCGTTCGCTCGCTTTCATGGTAGATCCATCACGCTGCAGACGCTGCATTTTGGCCTGGAGATCGGATTCCTGGCTCTGCAGATCGCTTGCGCGGCCTTTAAACTCACTCTCCAGCTTCGCAGAAACACCGGTTTTCTGTGCAACCTGCTGGAACAGGCTACCCATGTTAACAATTGCAATTGTGTCTGCTGCTTGTGCAGACGCGGCCATTGCTAAACCCAGACCTGCAGCTACTAACCACTTTTTCACAATAAAACTCCTTACCATCCCATGAGTGCCCGAAGGCACCGTTCTTTGCGAAGTCATACAACCACGCGAGTGATCGTCAGATGTCATCGCTACACTGCACTAGCATTCCTTTGCACAAAGCAATTACCAGGTTTTACCAATGTTAAACTGGAATTGTTCTGCTTTGTCTCCCTCGTACTTTTTAAACGGCTGGGCGTAGGAGAAGACCAACGGCCCCAATGGAGACATCCATTGTAATGCGATACCGGCGGACATACGGATATTGCCCGGGTCGCCGTAATCCGGCACCCCTGCGGCCTGCATCTGCGCGGTGTTTTCCCAGTTAGTATCCCAGACGGTACCGGCATCCCAGAAGACGGAGGTACGGACTGAGTTAGCGTATTTATCACTGATAAACGGCGTTGGCACGATCAGCTCGGCGCTGGCGACGGCCATGGCGTTACCCCCGACTGCATCGTCGGATCGACATACGCCAGTTGAGGTGGTGCCGCAGTTATCCTGGTTCGGGCCGTAATAAACGGCTTTCGGACCGATGTTGTTCGACTGGAAACCACGCACGGTGCTTGAACCACCGGCATAGAAGTTCTCATAGAACGGCAGCTCTTTACCGCCTAAGCCATCGCCATAGCCCCAACGAGTACGTCCCAACAGGACCCACTTGTGATCGTCATCGATCGGGAAGTAGGACGCCGTATCGAGAGTGACTTTATAGAATTCGTTATCGGAACCTGGGATTGTCACTTTACCGTTCAGGTTGACGCGAGAACCGTCCGTCGGGAAGAAGCCACGGTCAAGGTGGTTATATGTCCACCCATAGTTGAACGTGAAGTCATCTGCCGAGAAGTCGTTATCGTTCTTCGTGGTGCTGGCATCCTGACCAATCGAATCCAGATAACGGTTCATCGCCACCTGCGGCTGCATGTTGGACAGGTCGTTATGCACATAACCTAAGCCCGCGCGCAGCGTGTTGTACTCGTTGATTGGGAAGCCCAGCGTACCATCAAGGCCGTAGCTCTTGTTGGTGTACGAGGAAAGGTCCGCATCATCCGCTTTAAAGTCATTGTAGAAGATACGCCCGCCGAGGCTCACTCCATCCACCGTAAAGTACGGGTTGGTCACAGAAAACTCGGAATAGGTCTGATAGTCGTTTTTGGTGCCGTTAATGCCAACCGAGTAGCCTGTACCCAGCCAGTTATCCTGCTGAACGCCGACCTGGAAGCTGACGCCGCTTTCCGTACCGTAGCCCACACCGAAGTTGAAGCTACCGGTGTTACGTTCTTTCACCTTGTAAACCACATCAACCTGATCCGGGCTGCCCGGCACGCGCTGAGTGTCAACATCCACGGTTTCGAAGTAGCCCAGACGGTTCAGGCGATCCTTACCGGAATCGACCAAATCGCTGCCAAGCCACGCGCCTTCCATCTGACGCATTTCGCGACGCAGAACGGCATCTTTAGAAGTGTCGTTGCCTTCAAAGCGAATTTTACGTACGTAGTAGCGGTTACCTGCATCAACGCTGACGTGCAGCTTAACGGTTTTATCCGCATCGTTGATTTCTGGCTGAGACTGTACGCGTGGGTAGGCGTAGCCGTAGCGACCAAGAAGTTTCTTGATGTTATCTTCCATTTTGGTCACTTTGGCGCCGTTATAGAGCTCACCTGGCTCTACTTTGGTCAGGCTTTCGATCTCCGCAGAGTGCCCCGCCAGGTTACCGTTCACCTCAACGCCCGACAGCTTGTACTGATCGCCTTCGGTGATGTTAATGGTGATGTAGATCCCTTTCTTGTCCGGCGTCAGGCTGACCTGAGTGGAGTCGATGTTGAAGCGTGCGTAGCCGCGATCCAGATAGTAGCTGCGCAGGGTTTCAAGGTCACCCGCCAGTTTCTGCTTCTGATATTTACGATCGCCGACCACGTTCCACCACGGCACTTCATCGCGCAGCTGGAAGGTGGAGATCAGTTCATCGGTGCTGAACGCATGGTTACCGACGATGTTAATCTGCTGAATTTTGGCTGAAACACCTTCCTGGAAGACCAGCTTGAGGTCAACGCGGTTACGCGGCAGCGGCGTAACAACGGCCTTAACGCTCGCGCTGTACTTACCGACGCTATAGTAGAAATCTTCCAGGCCTTTTTCGATATCCCCGAGCGTAGTACGGTCGAGAGATTCACCTACGCGGACGCCAGAGGCTTCGAGGTTCTGCTTCAGCATGTCATCTTTCACCGACTTATTACCGGAGAAGGTGATGCTGGCAATCGTTGGGCGCTCTTTGACCTGCACCAGCAACGTATCGCCGTCACGCAGAACACGCACATCCTCGAAGTTGCCTGTGGCAAACAGCGCACGGATGGTGTTACTGATGTCTTCATCAGTCACCGTATCGCCGGGACGAACGGGCATGCTGAGGAGGGCCGCACCAACGGCGACTCGCTGCAAGCCTTCGAAATGAATATCCTTCACTACGAATCCGTCAGCACCGTATACGGTCGCGCTGCCGAAAAGCAGCGACGCTATGAGCAACTTTTTCATCGCCATCGTTATTATGCGTTCTTCCTAACACTCTCGCTTATAGCCGAGAGAAATCATTGAAAAGTGCAAGCCCCATTAACAGCACCAGCAGTATTGAGCCAATGCGATAACTAAAGTCTTGAACTCGCTCGGATACCGGCCCGCCCTTCAGCTTTTCAATCGCCAGGAAGAGCAGATGACCCCCGTCTAACACGGGAAGCGGGAACAGGTTGATAATGCCCAGATTCACACTGATGAGCGCAAGGAACATCAAATAGTAAATCAACCCAAACTCCGCTGACATCCCAGCCCCCTGAGCAATCGAAATTGGCCCACTGAGGTTGTTCAGTTTTACGTCACCGGTGATCAATTTCCCCAGCATCTGAACCGTTAACTTCATCAACTGCCAGGTTTTATCCGTGGCCTGGATGATGGCGGCAAACGGCCCGTACTGGCGCACTGTTTTATACTCATCGGGCAGCGGGATAATTTTTGGTACAACCCCTGCAAACCCTTCAGCTTTCCCTTTATTACCGGGCTTTGTGTCCGGCGTCAGCGTAACGGACAGAGCGCTGCCCTGTCGATCAACCTCGAGCGCCAGAGGCTTCCCGGGATTGTCGCGCACCAGAGTGACAAATGTCATCCACTGTGCCAGTGGCTGACCATCGACTTTAACGATCCTGTCGCCCGCTTGCAAACCTGCTTTTCGCGCGGCGGAGTCGTTTTGCACTTCAGCCAACACAGGTTCAATCTGCGCCCCACGCGGTCGAATCCCCAGTGACGTAACGGGATCCTCCTTGTCAGGCTCAAAAGCCCAGTGACGCAGATTAAGGATTTTATCCTGACGCTGCTGCGTTCCGAAAGGGGCAACGGTCAGCGTGGTTTGCTCGTCGCCGATTTTGGTCACCAGCGCCAGACGGACTGCATCCCAATCAGGCGTTTCGATACCATCTACGGCTTTAAGTTCCGTACCAGGCGCAATTTGTGCTTCCGCAGCAATCGAATTGGGCGTTATTTCACCAATAACCGGGCGCACGCCGGGAACGCCGATGATAAACACCAGCCAGTAGGTGAAGATAGCAAACAGAAAATTCGCAACCGGACCGGCTGCAATGATGGCGGCCCGCTGGCCGACGGTTTTGTTGTTAAACGCAGAGTGACGCATTTCCGGCGCAACCGGCTCAACGCGTTCATCCAGCATTTTGACGTAGCCGCCCAGAGGAATAAGGGCGATAACGTATTCGGTTCCCTGACGGTCAACGCGGCGCCAGAGCGCTTTCCCAAAACCAATGGAAAAACGCTCCACGCGTACGCCGCAGCGACGAGCAACCCAGAAATGACCAAATTCATGCACGGTGATCAGCACACCCAGTGCAACAATGAATGCCGCCAGATTCCAGAGAATGCTCAGCATAAACCCTTCCGTCAAATCGTCCTGAAGACTAAAAGTAGCAGGCAAGCAAAAACCGGCACCGCCGCCGTAAGGCTGTCGATTCGGTCAAGAATACCGCCATGTCCTGGAATCAAGTTCCCGCTGTCTTTGATACCGGCTTCACGTTTGAACATACTTTCGGTCAAATCACCCAGCACTGAAGCCAGCGCTGCGACCAATGAACATGTCAGCAGCGTGGCTGGTGCAACGTCCAGATCCACACACAGGCCGTAAACCCAGGAAATGACAGCCGCGGTAAACAGGCCACCAATAAAGCCTTGCCAGGTTTTACCTGGGGAGACTTTAGGGGCCAGTTTATGCTTACCAAACAGCTTGCCAAACATGTAAGCGCCGGAATCAGCGCCCCAAACCAGAATCATGATGTACAGCAACCAGACGGCTCCGCTGTAGTGATTCTCATCATAATGCCAGGCACGCAGCGCCAGCATTCCCCAGAAAAAAGGGATAATCGTTAGCAGACCGAACAGCAAACGTAACGCTTTAGAGTTTCGCCAAATCGCAGCGGAACCCGGATAAAATAGCACCAGCAGCAAGGCCGCAACCCACCATCCCATTGACGCCCAAAGGGCTCCTTCAACCAACGGCTGATGGACGTTATGATGATATTCCGGTAGCCAAAAGAGCATCGCGGCAAGTATTAACCCGCAAAGCACCGCCAGCCATACTCGCTGAGAGCGAGTTTTAAAACCGCTTAATTGACCCCATTCCCACGCCGCCAGCATACACACCACCAGCGTGACAATCGCGAAGGCGACAGGCGGCAGCAAAAACAGCGCCGCGATTACAACGGGTATTAAAACGAAAGCAGAGATCAGGCGATACTTCAGCAAGAGCTACCCCCATCAGGCTTTGTCGCCACCAGGCTCGGTGCCGCCGAAACGACGCTCTCGATTGGCAAAGGCATGCAGCGCACCTTCAAAGTCTTGTTCATCGAAATCAGGCCAAAGAACATCTGTAAAGTAAAGTTCGGCGTAGGCAATTTGCCAAAGCAAAAAGTTACTAATGCGATGCTCTCCCCCTGTCCTAATTACCAAATCTACGGGAGCCAGTTCATGCATACAGATTTGCTGCCCCAGCAAATCTTCGGTTATCTCTTCCGGACGCAGTTGCCCTTCCTGAACCTGTGCAGCCAGATGCTGAACTCCCTGGATGATATCCCAGCGTCCGCCGTAGTTCGCAGCAATGTTGAGCGTCAGGCCGGTATTATTCCCGGTCAACGCCTCTGCCTTACGGATACGCTCCTGTAATCGGGCGTTAAAGCGGCGGGTATCACCAATGATGCGCAAGCGAACGTTATGTTTGTGCAGGCTTTTGACTTCGCTATCCAGCGCCCAGACAAACAGCTCCATCAGCGCGCTGACTTCCTGCTCGGGGCGGTTCCAGTTTTCACTGCTGAAAGCGTAAAGGGTTAACGCCTTAATCCCGTTATTAGCTGCAAATGAGACGGCCCGGCGTACTGATTTCGCCCCCGCTTTATGACCGAAGGCGCGGATTTTTCCCTGTCTTTTCGCCCAGCGACCATTGCCGTCCATAATGATGGCCACATGCTGGCAGCCGTGGGCAGGCAGATTTTCGCTGATTGGTTGGTTAGCAGACAACATAACGCGTTATTAGTCCATGCAAAGGAATTAGCGGTACCGGAATACAGACGCTTAGCGCAAAAAAAGCCGTGCAAATCCACGGCTCACCTGAGAACGCTTTGTCGTTACGGCGTTATCAAGTGGCGCAGACTATAACACTGAAGCCCAGCGCTAACAAATGAAGCCGCATTCGTTGGGCGGATAATCATCAGCTTGCGAGACGCGTCACCTGTTGGCTTGCAACGCTTCTGGCGTGAGCATCCACGCTCATGACCTCCTCAACGCTGGCAGGTTCCTGCAGATCCAGCGCGGAGAGCACAGCCAAATTGACGGCCGCAATATCCGTGAAGCGGATCTTCGACGTCAGAAACGCATCAACGCTCACTTCATTGGCGGCATTCAGCGCTGTCGTTGCCGCTTGTCCGCGATCGAAAGCGTCCATCGCCAGCTTCAGGCACGGATAGCGCTGATAATCCGGCGCGGCAAAGGAGAGCTCGCTTAGCGCATAAAAATCCAGAGGCTTCACGCCGGAGGCCACGCGATTCGGCCAGGCCATGGTGTGCGCGATCGGCGTGCGCATATCAGGCTCACCAAGCTGCGCCAGCACGCTACCATCACGGTAGCGCACCATCGAATGGATCACGGACTGAGGATGGATAATGACTTCCATCTGGCTTGCCGAAGCGTTAAACAACCAACGCGCTTCAATGTATTCCAGACCTTTGTTCATCATGGTGGCGGAGTCGACGGAAATTTTACGTCCCATCGACCAGTTCGGATGGCGGCAAGCCTGATCCGGCGTCATAGCACGCAGATCGGACAGCGGCGTCTCGCGGAACGGGCCACCAGACCCGGTTAGCAGAATCGACAATACACCGTTCTGCTCCAGGGAAGCGTACCCCAGCTGATTTTGAATTGTTTCCGGTAAACTCTGAAAAATCGCGTTATGTTCGCTGTCCACCGGCAACAGTCTCGCCCCGCTCTCTTTTACCGCGTCCATAAACAGACGACCGCAGGTGACCAGCGACTCCTTGTTCGCCAGAAGGATAGTTTTTCCGGCCCGGATAGCGGCAAGCGTCGGCATCAGCCCGGCCGCCCCGACAATCGCTGCCATGACATGGTCAACATCATCCAGCGCCGCAACATCGCAGGCGGCCTGCTGTCCATTCAGCACTTCCGTTTGGCTACCATGCTCACGTAACGCCACAACCAGCGCGGCTGCGCTTTGTGCATCGTCCATCACGGCATACTGCGGAGAGAATTCCAGGCACTGCTCGACCATACGCTCGACGTTTTTACCCGCCACCAGAGCAGTAACGCTGAAAAGGTCGCGATTGTTACGCACCACGTCAAGCGTGCTGCAGCCAATAGAGCCCGTGGAACCCAGAATGGTTAAATGCTTCATGAAAAACCCGAAGAGAGAGGAACTAAAAAGCAAAACGCCGCCAGCAAAACCCGAAGGTTTCCTGAACGGCGTTCATCAGATTACGTCAGAAATCAGAACTGCATCAGTTCTGCTTCTTTCTCTGCCAGCGCCGCGTCCACTTTCTTGATCGCAGCGTCAGTCAGTTTCTGCACATCGTCCTGAGAACGACGGTCATCATCTTCGCTAATCTCTTTTTCTTTCAGCAGAGCTTTCACTTTGTCGTTCGCATCACGGCGTACGTTACGCACGGAAACACGAGCCTGCTCAGCTTCACCACGAACGATCTTCGTCAGATCTTTACGACGTTCTTCCGTCAGCGGAGGCAGCGGAACACGGATATCTGAACCCGCAGAGCTTGGGTTCAGGCCGAGATCGGAAGCCATGATCGCTTTCTCAACGGCCGGGCCCAGAGAGCGGTCAAACACGTTGATTTTCAGCGTACGGGAATCTTCTACGGTCACGCTTGCCAGCTGGCGCAGAGGAGTAGCCGCACCGTAGTATTCTACTACGATGCCGTCCAGCAGGCTTGGAGAAGCACGGCCGGTACGGATCTTGCTGATCTGGTTTTTGAATGACTCTACGCATTTTTCCATGCGTACTTCGGCATCTTTTCTGATATCGCTAATCACGTTACGAATCCTTGAAATCTTGTCTCAGGCTGACCATACAGCGCGCCCACGGTTTGCGAGTGTGCTAAGTATAGCCCGTATAAAACTTGCCGCCGCAAAGGGCCGCCCGGTAAGCGTCGCAAAAATAAAGCGGAATCTTACCCTGATTTGTGGCTGACGGAAATTATTCCGTAATTAAAGTACCTTCTTTCTCACCCATGACGACGCGACGCAGCGCGCCCGCTTTGTTCATGTTAAAGACACGAATCGGCAACTTGTGGTCACGAGCCAGCGTGAACGCGGCCAGATCCATCACTTTCAGCTCTTTATCCAGCACTTCTGCGTAGGTCAGCTGATCGTACATGGTCGCGGAAGGATCTTTTGCCGGATCGGCGGTAAATACGCCATCAACTTTGGTGGCTTTCAGCACCACGTCGGCTTCAATTTCGATCCCACGCAGGCAGGCTGCGGAGTCGGTGGTGAAGAACGGGTTACCGGTACCGGCGGAGAGAATCACCACACGGTTGTTGCGCAGCAGGCTGATAGCTTCGGCCCAGCTGTAGTTATCACACACGCCATTCAGCGGAATGGCGGACATCAGGCGGGCGTTCACATAGGCGCGGTGGAGTGCATCACGCATAGCCAGGCCGTTCATGACCGTCGCCAGCATGCCCATGTGGTCGCCCACAACGCGGTTCATACCCGCTTTTGCCAGACCCGCACCACGGAAAAGGTTACCGCCACCAATCACCACACCGACCTGGATCCCCAGTTCGACCAGCTCTTTAATTTCCTGCGCCATACGATCGAGAATGCTGGCATCGATACCGAAGCCTTCAGTTCCCTGCAGTGCTTCGCCACTGAGCTTAAGCAGAATGCGTTTGTAGACGGGTTTTGCATTGGTAGCCATATTTCTTTCCTGGGACTGTCAACGTTTGAGAAGGGTTATATCTGGCGACAAGAGTATGTCGCTCATCAGTGCAAGCCTATAGGAGCCTGGCTGATTTTCACTTGATGGGGCTCAAAAAGAAGCCGCCCTCAGGCGGCTCCTTTAAGAAAATTAAGACTGCTTGGACATCGCAGCAACTTCTGCTGCAAAGTCAGTCTCAACTTTCTCAATACCTTCGCCCACTTCGAAGCGGATGAAGTTAGTTACGGTCGCGTTATGCTCTTTCAGGAACTGACCCACGGTTTTGCTTGGATCCATAACGAAAGGCTGGCCGGTCAGAGAAACTTCGCCGGTGAATTTCTTCATGCGGCCTTCAACCATTTTCTCTGCGATTTCTTTTGGCTTGCCAGACTGCATGGCGATGTCCAGCTGAACCTGGTACTCTTTCTCTACCACGTCAGCAGACACGTCTTCTGGGTTCACGAACTCAGGCTTGCTTGCAGCAACGTGCATTGCAACGTGCTTAACCAGCTCTTCGTCAGCGCCTTTAGCGGCAACCAGAACACCGATGCGAGCACCGTGCAGGTAGCTACCCAGAACGTCGCCTTCCAGTGCAGCAACGCGACGGATGTTGATGTTCTCACCGATTTTAGCAACCAGAGCAACACGCTCTTCTTCGAACTGCGCTTTCAGAACCTCAACGTCAGTGATTTTGCCAGCAACCGCTGCGTCCAGAACTTTGTTTGCGAAAGCCTGGAAACCGCCGTCTTTAGCAACGAAGTCAGTCTGGCAGTTAACTTCCAGAATGATACCGTAGTTGCCGTTGATCTTAGTGATGATCACGCCGTCAGCAGCCACGTTGCCTGCTTTCTTAGCCGCTTTGATCGCACCAGATTTACGCATGTTTTCGATTGCCAGCTCGATGTCGCCGTTCGCTTCGGTCAGCGCTTTTTTGCAATCCATCATGCCTGCGCCAGTACGTTCGCGCAGCTCTTTTACCAGGGAGGCGGTAATTTCAGCCATTCTAAAATCCTCGGGAAATGGTGACCGCCCGGCGTTCAGCCAAACGGTCTAAAAGTGAAAAAGGGGCCGCTAAGAGGGCCCCTATCCATACTCGGTACTAATAAGGGCTAAACCTTATTATTCAGCTTCTACGAAGCTTTCTTCCGCCTGAGAAGCCAGATCCTGAGAACGGCCTTCACGAACGGTCTGAGCAACGGCATTCAGGTACAGGTTAACTGCACGGATTGCATCGTCGTTACCAGGGATAACGAAGTCAACGCCGTCTGGATCAGAGTTGGTATCAACGATAGCAAATACCGGGATACCCAGGTTGTTTGCTTCTTTGATAGCGATGTGCTCGTGGTCTGCATCGATAACAAACAGTGCGTCCGGCAGGCCGCCCATGTCTTTGATACCGCCGAGGCTGTTTTCCAGCTTGCCCAGTTCACGAGTACGCATCAGCGCTTCTTTCTTGGTCAGCTTGTCGAAGGTGCCGTCCTGAGACTGAGTTTCCAGGTCTTTCAGACGTTTGATAGACTGACGAACGGTTTTCCAGTTAGTCAGCATACCGCCCAACCAGCGATGGTTCACGAAGAACTGGTCGCAGTTGTTAGCAGCTTCTTTTACCGCTTCGCTTGCAGCACGTTTAGTACCAACGAAAAGGATTTTACCTTTGCGAGAAGAGATCTTGTTCAGTTCAGCCAGAGCTTCGTTGAACATTGGTACAGTTTTCTCAAGGTTGATGATGTGAACTTTGTTACGCGCGCCGAAGATGAAAGGCTTCATTTTCGGGTTCCAGTAACGGGTCTGGTGACCAAAGTGAACACCAGCCTTGAGCATGTCGCGCATGGAAACAGTTGCCATGTTTAAAACCTCTATATAGAAAGTTGGGGTTATGCCTCCACGTACCCCATACAACCGACCCCGAAGGGCACCCCGGCGTATGTGCCGATACGTGTGTGTTATTACACAAAGTGAGATTAGTCGCTGCCAGACCGTTTCTGTGTATAGCAAACGGAATGGAAGTTCGGCGCGCTTTATACCATAAATCGAGCGTGGAAACCAATAAATGTTGGCGCTGAGTGCTGTTAATGATTCTCAATTTGGCACGAGGTGCGGCGGGCTGTTACCATTGACGGCACTTACACTAGTATTGCCGATAAATCGGCCCTGATGGACAGAATTCATGGCTATCTCTATTAAGACCCCCGAAGAAATTGAAAAAATGCGCGTGGCGGGCCGTCTGGCCGCTGAAGTGCTGGAAATGATCGAGCCCTTTATCAAACCCGGCGTCAGCACCGGCGAACTGGACCGCATTTGCAACGACTACATCGTTAACGAGCAGCACGCGGTTTCCGCCTGCCTCGGCTATCACGGTTTTCCGAAATCCGTCTGCATCTCTATTAATGAAGTGGTGTGCCACGGTATTCCGGACGACGAAAAGCTGCTGAAAGATGGCGATATCGTCAACATCGACGTTACGGTCATTAAAGACGAATATCACGGCGATACTTCGAAGATGTTTATCGTCGGTAAACCAACTATCCTCGGCGAGCGTCTGTGCCGCGTCACGCAGGAAAGCCTTTATCTGGCGCTGAAGATGGTAAAACCAGGCATTCGCCTGCGCACTCTCGGCGCGGCGATTCAGAAATTTGCTGAAGCAGAAGGCTTCTCCGTGGTGCGCGAATATTGTGGTCACGGCATAGGCCGCGTGTTCCATGAAGAGCCGCAGGTGCTGCACTATGATGCCGACGACGGCGGCGTGGTGCTGCAAAAAGGCATGACCTTCACCATCGAGCCGATGGTGAACTCTGGCGATTACCGCATTCGCACCATGAAAGACGGCTGGACGGTGAAAACCAAGGACCGGAGCTTGTCTGCGCAGTACGAGCATACTATTGTGGTGACAGACAACGGCTGCGAAATACTGACGTTACGCAAGGATGACACCATCCCGGCGATAATCTCGCACAACGAATGATGAAAAGCCGGCGCAAGCCGGTTTTTTTATGGGTAATTGTTTTTTCTTATGGGTGGCGCAATGAGCAATTCCTTACCTGACACAACCTTACCTGTTCTGCCAGGCCAGCCGGAAAACCCGGCCACCTGGGCCGAGTCGGCGCTGGATTGCGCCAGTATCAAAGCGCGCCTCGACGCATTCCAGCGCTGGCTGGGTAAAGCCTTCGACAACGGCACATCAGCCGAACAGCTGATGACCGCCCGGACAGAATTTATCGATCAGATGCTCCAGCGCCTGTGGCTGCATTACGGTTTTGGTGATGCCGAGGATACGGCGCTGGTCGCCGTTGGCGGTTACGGTCGCGGTGAGCTGCACCCACTCTCTGACATCGACCTGCTGATCCTCAGCCGCAAAAAGCTGCCCGACGACCTGGCGCAGAAGATTGGCGAACTGCTGACGCTGCTATGGGATCTGAAACTGGAAGTCGGCCACAGCGTGCGAACCCTGGAAGAGTGCCTGCTCGAAGGTTTGTCTGACCTGACCGTCGCCACCAACCTGATTGAATCCCGCCTGCTGATTGGCGACGTCGCCCTGTTTCTGGAACTGCAAAAACATATCTTCAGCGAAGGCTTCTGGCCATCCGAGAAGTTCTTTGCCGCCAAAGTGGAAGAGCAGAACGAGCGCCACCAGCGCTACCACGGAACCAGCTACAATCTCGAGCCGGATATCAAAAGCAGCCCCGGCGGCCTGCGCGATATCCACACGCTGCAATGGGTGGCGCGCCGCCACTTCGGCGCCACGTCTCTGGATGAAATGGTCGGCTTTGGTTTCCTCACTGAAGCAGAACGTAATGAGCTTAACGAGTGTCTGCACCTGCTGTGGCGTATTCGTTTTGCGCTGCATCTGGAAATAAACCGCTACGACAACCGCCTGCTCTTTGACCGTCAGTTAAACGTTGCCCAGCGCCTGAACTACAGCGGGGAAGGAAACGAGCCCGTTGAGCAGATGATGAAAGACTTCTATCGCGTCACCCGTCGGGTCAGCGAGCTTAATCAAATGCTGCTTCAGCTCTTTGACGAAGCGATTCTTGCCCTCACCGCCGATGAAAAACCACGTCCGATTGACGACGATTTTCAGCTGCGAGGCACGCTTATCGATCTGCGTGACGACAGCCTGTTTATGCGTGAACCGCAGGCTATCCTGCGCATGTTCCATATCATGGTGCGTAACAGCAGCATTACCGGTATCTATTCGACCACGCTGCGCCATCTGCGCCATGCCCGCCGTCACCTGAGCCAGCCGCTGTGCTATATCCCGGAAGCGCGTGAACTGTTTCTGAGCATGCTTCGCCACCAGGGCGCGGTCAGCCGTGGGCTGCTGCCGATGCACCGCCACAGCGTGCTGTGGGCCTATATGCCGCAGTGGTCGCACATTGTCGGCCAGATGCAGTTCGACCTGTTTCATGCTTATACCGTCGACGAGCATACGATTCGCGTGCTGCTAAAACTGGAAAGCTTTGCCAAAGAGGAAACCCGTTCCCGCCATCCGCTTTGCGTGGAGCTGTGGCCGCGCCTGAATCACCCGGAGCTGATCCTGATTGCCGCCCTCTTCCACGATATCGCCAAAGGCCGCGGCGGCGATCATTCGATTCTTGGCGCACAGGACGTACTGAAATTCGCCGAGCTGCACGGGCTGAATTCCCGCGAAACGCAGCTGGTCGCCTGGCTGGTGCGCCATCATCTGCTGATGTCCGTAACGGCCCAGCGCCGTGATATTCAGGATCCGGAAGTGATCAAGCAGTTTGCCGAAGAGGTGCAAACGGAAAACCGCCTGCGCTATCTGGTCTGCCTCACCGTAGCCGATATCTGCGCCACCAACGAAACCCTGTGGAACAGCTGGAAGCAAAGCCTGCTGCGCGAACTCTACTTCGCCACCGAAAAGCAGCTGCGCCGCGGCATGCAAAGCACGCCGGATATGCGCGAGCGGGTACGTCACCACCAATTGCAGGCGCTGGCCCTGCTGCGCATGGACAATATCGACGAAGAAGCATTGCATCAGATCTGGTCGCGCTGCCGGGCGAACTACTTCGTGCGCCACACGCCAAACCAGCTGGCGTGGCATGCCCGGCACCTGCTGAAGCATGACTTGACGAAGCCAATGATCCTGCTGAGCCCGCAGGCCACGCGCGGCGGTACGGAAATTTTCATCTGGAGTCCTGACAGGCCTTACCTGTTCGCCGCCGTCTGCGCAGAGCTCGACCGCCGCAACCTCAGCGTCCACGACGCACAAATCTTCACCACCCGCGACGGTATGGCGATGGATACCTTTATTGTGCTCGAGCCAGACGGCAGCCCGCTTTCCCCCGACAGGCACGAAGCGATTCGTCAGGGCCTGGAGCAGGCAATTACTATGCGTAGCTGGCAACCACCAGCCCCTCGTCGCCAGCCGGCAAAACTTCGCCATTTTACCGTCGACACCGAGGTCAATTTCCTGCCAACCCATACCGACAGGAAATCATTCCTCGAACTGATTGCGCTCGATCAGCCAGGTCTCCTGGCGCGCGTCGGCCAGGTCTTCGCCGATCTCGGAATTTCACTCCACGGGGCGAGAATTACGACAATTGGTGAACGAGTAGAAGATTTATTTATAATCGCGACAGCGGACCGGCGTGCCCTTAATAATGAGCTGCAGCTGGAAGTGCAACAGCGGTTGACAGAGGCCCTCAATCCAAACGATAAAGGGTAGTGTGTTTTTTTTAATGGAAAGAGTTTAACAATGCAGCAGTTACAGAACGTTATTGAGACCGCTTTTGAGCGCCGCGCCGACATCACGCCGGCGAATGTAGATACCGTGACCCGTGAAGCGGTTAACCAGGTGATTTCCCTGCTGGATTCCGGCGCACTGCGCGTCGCGGAGAAGATTGACGGTCAGTGGGTAACGCATCAGTGGCTGAAGAAAGCGGTTCTGCTCTCTTTCCGTATTAACGATAACCAGGTCATTGACGGCGCGGAAAGCCGCTACTTCGATAAAGTCCCGATGAAATTCGCCGACTACGACGAAGCACGTTTCCAGAAAGAAGGTTTCCGCGTAGTGCCACCTGCGGCGGTACGCCAGGGCGCATTCATCGCACGTAACACCGTGCTGATGCCATCCTACGTGAACATCGGTGCCTACGTTGACGAAGGTTCAATGGTAGACACCTGGGCAACCGTCGGTTCCTGTGCGCAGATCGGTAAAAACGTTCACCTGTCCGGCGGCGTCGGCATCGGCGGCGTGCTTGAGCCGCTGCAGGCTAACCCGACCATCATCGAAGACAACTGCTTCATCGGCGCACGCTCCGAAGTGGTTGAGGGCGTGATTGTTGAAGAAGGCTCCGTCATCTCCATGGGCGTATACATCGGTCAGAGCACCAAAATTTACGATCGCGAAACCGGCGAAGTCTTCTACGGTCGCGTACCAGCGGGCTCCGTTGTCGTTTCCGGCAACCTGCCGTCAAAAGATGGCAAATACAGCCTCTACTGTGCGGTTATCGTGAAGAAAGTGGACGCGAAAACGCGCGGTAAAGTGGGCATCAACGAGCTGCTGCGCACCATCGACTAAACGAGTCGTTCAAAAAGCGGGGGCAACCCCGCTTTTTTTATATCTGCCGCTGGCGAAAATAGATTTTTTCGTTAATTATTCAAAGGTTATGTTTAATTCAAGGATACCGCTATGTACGACAATCTGAAAAGTTTGGGCATTACCAATCCTGATGAAATCGATCGTTACAGCCTCCGGCAGGAAGCCAATAACGATATCCTGAAAATCTATTTTCATAAGGATAAAGGTGAGTTTTTCGCAAAAAGCGTGAAGTTCAAATATCCGCGCCAGCGTAAAACCGTTGTTGCCGATGGCGTAGGCCAGGGTTACAAAGAGGTTCAGGAGATCAGCCCGAATCTGCGCTATGTGATTGATGAGCTGGATCAGCTGTGCAAACGCGATCGCACGGAAGTGGATCTGAAGCGCAAGATCCTTGACGACCTGCGCCATCTGGAAAGCGTGGTGGCGAATAAGATCAGCGAAATTGAATCCGATCTCGAAAAACTGACCCGAAATAAATAAGTGCGGCCTGATATGCCTGATGGCGCTTCGCTTATCAGGCCTACAAAATCCGCTGACTGTAGGCCGGGCAAGCGCCAGCACCGCCCGGCATTTTTTTAACGCTGTTCATCCAGCTGTAAAGCCACATACAGCAACAGCCGGTCGTCAAAACGCCCTAAATCTAATCCCGTCAGCTCAGAAATACGGTTCAGCCGGTATTCCAGCGTATTACGATGAATAAACAGCGCCTTAGACGTTGCCAGCGGCTGCACGTTATGACGAAACCAGGCGGCAAGCGTGCGTCTCAGCAATCCGTTGTTATCCATTGCTTTTAGTTTCACCAGAGGTCGTGCCAGTTCATTGGCCTGCCAGCCACCGCGCAGGCTGTCGAGCAGCACGGGCAGCATCAGATCCTGATAGAAGTAGCTGCGGCTTTCCGGCATACGCTGCTTGCCAACCATAAGGGTCGTGCGCGCAGTACGGTACGACCGTGCAATGCTGCCCTCGCCGGTAAAAAAGTTGCCCAGCGCGACGCGAAACCGCAGCTGGCCGTTCTCTTTCATCCGCGCAATCAGCTGTTCGACACGCTTGCGGTGATCTTCCGCATCCCAGCGACCAAAGCTGTTAAGCGCGGGTTTCAGCACCACCATTTCCGTTAACGACACAATGGCGACCAGGTTATTCCTCTCCGGTACGGTCAGCGCAGTTTGCAGCTGCTGTAATTCTGCCATCGCGCTATCCACACCGAGCTGGCCGCTGTCGACCTCCACCACCGCAACCACGCGTGGCTGGTTAAGATCGATTCCCAGGCGCTGCGCCCATTCGGTCAGCGCGGGCGTCTGCTCTTCAGCCTGTATCAGGTTCATCACCAGCTCTTCACGCAGGCGCGTATCCTGCGCCAGCAGATGCATCAGCCGCGACTGTTCCAGCATCATTTCAGCCGTCATACACACCAGCTCACCGTATTTCCGCAGCTGGGCCGGTTCTCCCGTCAGGCCAATCACGCCAACAATTTCCCCTTCCAGGCGCAGCGGCAGGTTGATCCCCTGGCGAACACCGTGAAGGTGACGCGCTACGGCGTCGTCAATATCCACAACGCGACCCTGAGAAAGCACCAGCAGCGCACCTTCGTGCAATTCACCAATGCGTTCACGATCGCCGCTGCCGATAATCCGCCCACGTGCGTCCATGACGTTAATATTGGTATCAATAATGCGCATGGTGCGCGCCACGATATCCTGCGCCATTTTGGTATCAAGATGCCAGCCAGCCATAACAAACCCTCCCGTCAGCAGGAGAACAGCATAGAGAAGCGCCTCAGCGCCTGCATTGTGCAAATGCCCAAACCGCGGAGAGGAAGTATGGAGATGTGGGAAAGTTCACAGAAAAGCAGAAGGGAAAGCAAAGCGCCCTTCTCCGGCTGGAGAAGGGCGTTGAGGATTACTGCATCAACAGATAGATAGTGCTGTCACCGCGCTGAATGTTCAGCGCCAGGACGGACGGCTTGCTGTCGAAGAGCTTACGCAGGTCAGCAATGTTTTTTACAGCCTGCTGGTTAGCGCCGATAATCACATCGCCTTTTTTCAGACCAATTTGCGCTGCCTGTGAGCCCGCTTTCACGTTGCTCACCACCACGCCTTTATCATTGCCTTTATTGCTCATCTCGGCGCCATCAATGCCGCTGAAGATAGTGTTGGAATCCACCTGAGTCTGGCTGCTCTGCTGCAGCTCGAGGCTCACGTTCACCGGCTTGCCGTCGCGCACCAGGCCGAGCTCGATTTTGCTGCCCACAGGCATGGTGCCAACCTGAGCACGCAGCGCCGAGAAGCTGCTGATAGGCTTGCCGTTCAGCGAGGTGATCACATCGCCAGCTTTAATTCCCGCTTTCGCCGCAGAAGAATTTGGCAGCACCTGGCTTACGAAAGCACCACGCTGTGCGTCGACTTTCATCGCTTTCGCGAGGTCAGAGCTCAGCTCGGTGCCCATAATGCCCAGCTCACCGCGCTTAACCTGGCCATATTTCACCATCTGGCCAGTCAGGCTTTGCACCATGTTACTTGGAATAGCGAAGCCGATACCGATGTTGCCACCGTCAGGTGCCAGAATCGCGGTGTTAATCCCGATCAGCTCACCGTTAAGGTTCACCAGCGCGCCGCCGGAGTTCCCGCGGTTGATTGCCGCATCGGTCTGGATAAAGTTTTCATAGTTTTCGACGTTCAGGCCACTACGACCCAGCGCCGAAACGATACCGGAAGTCACGGTTTCGCCCAGGCCAAACGGGTTACCGATAGCCACGGTGTAATCCCCTACGCGCAGCGCGTCGGAGTCAGCGATTTTAATGGCGGTCAGGTTTTTCGGATCCTGAATCTGAATCAGAGCAATATCGGAACGCGGATCTTTGCCGACCACTTTCGCATCAAACTTACGGCCGTCGCTCAGAGACACCTTGATGGTGTTGGCGTTATCCACCACGTGGTTATTGGTGACCACGTAGCCCTTCGCGGCATCAATAATAACGCCGGAACCCAACGCCATGAATTTTTCCTGCTGGCTGCCGCCGTTACCACCAGGACCACCCTGCCCGCCCTGACAGAACGGTGAGTTCTGGAACGGGGAACCGTCCTGGCAGAACGGTGAATTATCCCCGAAGAACTGCTGGAAGTTGCGCCCCATGCGCGGGGTGTTCACCGTGGTGCTACCCTCCACATTGATGCTCACAACGGAAGGCATCACTTTTTCCAGCATCGGCGCCAGACTCGGCATCGGCTGGGCGGCGGTTGCCGCGGACGATGTTTCCGCAGCCGATGCGGACAGCGGGGACAGGGCCAGACCTAAACTCAGCGCCAGAGCACTCATTGCTAATGTGGTTTTTTTCATGTCTCGTCATCTCAAATGTCAGATAAAGCAAAAGTTGCTGTGTACGTGACTGTCAGAGTCAATTTATTACGCGAAGTTCCGGATTTAAGTCTCTGGAAAAAGTAAAAAATTATTGTCCGTCTTTACAAAACTCAGCGCATTATTCCACAGCCATCAGTCGGCGATATTCATCCCATGCATAGAGGTCCGTCATGCCGCTGATATAATCCTGGATCAGGCGACAGCGGTAATAGTACTCCATGAGTGGATACCCAGCGGCATCGCATGGGATTTTATTCACCGCTTCAACATAGGCCAGCCGGTGTCGTGTTGAGAGCTTCTGGAACAAACGGCTTTCAATAGGCAAATGGCGAAGCCGCTCTTTTTCCACCAGCTCATTGAAATCCGCGAGAGATAATTTTAGCAGCGGCTGGTAGATCTCCAGCAGCCCGCTGATAACGCGGTATCCCTGCAGTTCCAACTGCTCAACGTCCGGATGACTGAACACCTGTTTAATGGCGACATTTTTATATAATTCAAGTAGCTGGCTAAAGTCGCTGTCATCTTCCAGCAGCGCATGATTGAAATCCCCGGCAAATATCTGCGGCAGATTATCGATAAATCGCTGCGCCGCAAATGGCACCAGCTTATTCAGCGTATTGACCCGCAAATACATAAAGAACTGATCTTCAGTGCTACGGCTCAGCGTATTAGAGCGAGATTTCTCCCAGGCGTTTTCGACAACCTGAGAGAACAAGGAACCTTTTTCGTGGGCACCCCATGCGTCATATAAATGCTGATAGAGTTGCTCCACGCTGAAGATGCGTTTTTCCACGGCATCTTCAAGATCGGCCACGCAATAAGAAATATCGTCGGCAGCTTCCATAATCCACGTCAATGGAAAGCGGCTGTAAGGGGCCAAATCAAGTTCTTTACGTAATCTTGAAATATAGGCTTCTTCGGCGAAATAGTAGCCAGGTTTCTTCATTAAATAACTGTGGCTTTCCGGCGGATTTCCCCGCCACCAGGCAGGACGAGTGTACTTCAGAATACAGCCCACCTGTGACCAGGTGAGGTTCATGCGCATCAGGGTATGCACCAGGCGAATGCCCTGGGCGTTACCCTCAAACTGGCACAAATCCTGGCGCACGCGGCGACGTAATTCATTCAGCGTATCTTCGCCGTCACGCAGGCGCAGCGAATCGATCAGACAACGATCCTCACTTAGCGGCTGGCTGGCCGCATCGCCGGGCCACAGCAGCTTGCGAAACCAGTCGTTGATCGCCGCTTCGCCAAAATGTCCGAACGGCGGATTGCCGATATCGTGCATCAGGCAGGCCATCTCAACGATGCTTTCAAACGGCCCGGTGAGTTCATCAAGACCGTAGACTTCCAGCAGCTTGCGCTCCTTCAGTCGGCTCAGCACTTCTTTGGCGATATAGCGCCCGACCTGCTGTACTTCCAGAGAGTGCGTCAGCCGCGTACGCACCGCAGCGTTGCGCTCCAGCGGGAAGACCTGCGTTTTCTGCTGCAGGCGGCGAATAGCCGGAGAATTGATAATTCGCCCGCGATCGCTTTCAAAAATGCGCAGGATTTCATGCTCCGTCGCCGCGCCCTGTGGCGAACGGTAACGTCGGTGCCAGTTTATCTTTGTGCGAAAATCAATTGTGGCCATAGCCTCTCCCGGTCCGGAAATGCGTGCTCCATGATAAACTATGCCTTTAAACCCAAAACATCGCGAGTAAATCTATGAAAATCGGCATTATTGGTGCAATGGAAGAAGAAGTGACGCTGCTGCGTGACAAGATCCAGAACCGTCAGACCCTCACCATTGGCGGCAGCGAAATCTACACCGGCCAGCTGAACGGCGCTGACGTTGCGCTGCTGAAATCAGGGATCGGCAAAGTGGCCGCCGCGATGGGGGCTGCCCTGCTGATTGAACTGTGCAAGCCAGACGCCATCATCAACACCGGTTCTGCGGGCGGTCTCGCATCAACGCTGAAAGTCGGCGATATCGTGGTCTCCGATGAAACCCGCTATCACGATGCCGACGTCACCGCGTTCGGCTACGAATACGGCCAGCTTCCGGGCTGCCCGGCAGCGTTTGCCGCCGACAGCAAACTGATCGAAGCAGCGGAAAGCTGCATCAAACAGCTCAACCTGAATGCGGTACGTGGCCTGATCGTCAGCGGTGACGCATTCATCAATGGCTCCGTTGGCCTGGCCAAAATTCGCCACAACTTCCCGCAGGCCGTTGCCGTCGAAATGGAAGCCACCGCTATCGCGCACGTTTGCCACAACTTCGGTGTGCCGTTCGTGGTCGTTCGCGCCATTTCTGACGTGGCCGATCAGCAGTCGCACCTGAGCTTCGACGAGTTCCTCGCCGTCGCCGCCAAACAGTCCAGCCTGATGGTGGAAACCCTGGTTCAGAACCTGGCGAATGCGTAAGCACCTCACTTCAGGGTTTATCGCCCTGCTGTTGACCCTTCCGGCGTGGCTGATGGCTGCGCCGAGGGTTATCTCCCTCTCCCCCGCTAATACCGAGCTGGCATTTGCCGCAGGCATTACGCCTGTCGGCGTGAGCAGTTTTTCGGATTTCCCACCTGAGGCCAAAGGGATTGAAGAAGTCGCCAACTGGCAGGGAATGAATCTCGAGCGTATCGTCTCACTTAAACCCGATGTGGTGCTGGCATGGCGCGGCGGTAATGCTGAACGGCAGGTGAACCAGCTGAGTGCGTTGGGGATCAAAATAATCTGGGTCGAGACGAGCAGCGTGGAGCAAATTGCCGACACGCTACAGCAGCTCGCGGCATGGAGCCCAAAACCACAGCAGGCAAAGCTTGCCGCAAAATCTCTGCGCGATGAATTTGCCGCACTGAAGCGTGCACACGCTCACGACAGCAAGAGAACCGTTTTCCTGCAATTTGGCACCAACCCCCTCTTTACCAGTAATAAAGACTCCATCCAGAACGAAATTATCGAGGCCTGCGGCGGCAACAATATCTTCGCCAACAGCCGGGTGCCCTGGCCACAG
Organism: Scandinavium sp.; assembly: GCF_032012665.1. Classification (NCBI taxonomy): domain Bacteria; kingdom Pseudomonadati; phylum Pseudomonadota; class Gammaproteobacteria; order Enterobacterales; family Enterobacteriaceae; genus Scandinavium; species Scandinavium sp. The sequence goes on along the minus strand of NZ_DALZVG010000005.1, from coordinate 203,449 downwards.
GTCAGCCGTGAGCAGGTGCTGGCACGCCAGCCTCAGCTGATTATTACTGCAGGCAGCAAGGCTGAAAGCAACAAAATTGAAAGTTACTGGCGGGGTCAACTCAACATTCCGGTGATTCCTGTGAACAGCGACTGGTTTGAACGTGCATCCCCGCGTATTATCCTCGCCGCAAAACAGCTCTGCACCGCGATGGCGCAGGTCAATTAACGGGAAACGGATCAATGCTTGTCTATTGGCTGGATATTGTCGGGACCGCCGTATTTGCCATCTCCGGCGTGCTGCTGGCCGGTAAACTACGGATGGATCCTTTTGGCGTGCTGGTGCTTGGCGTGGTCACCGCCGTCGGTGGCGGGACCATTCGTGATATGGCGCTGGCCAACGGCCCGGTGTTCTGGGTGAAAGACCCTACCGATCTGGTCGTGGCGATGGTCACCAGCATGCTGACCATCCTGCTGGTACGTCAGCCTCGCCGTTTACCCAAATGGATTTTGCCAGTGCTGGATGCCGTAGGCCTTGCGGTGTTTGTTGGCATCGGGGTTAACAAAGCCTTTATTGCCGGAACCGGACCGATGGTCGCCATCTGCATGGGCGTGATCACTGGCGTCGGCGGCGGCATTATTCGCGACGTGCTGGCACGAGAAGTGCCTATGATCCTGCGAACTGAAATCTACGCCACGGCCTGTATTGTCGGGGGAATTGTGCATGCCACCGCCCATTACACGTTTAACATGTCGCTGGAAAACGCCGCCATGTTCGGCATGCTGGTGACGCTGATGATACGCCTTGCGGCCATTCGCTGGCACCTGAAGCTGCCGACGTTTGCGCTGGATGAAAACAGCAGATAGCAAAAAGCCGCTGAAATCAGCGGCTTTTTTGTGTCGACATCATTCTCAGACGCTAAACGAAGACCCGCACCCACAGGTGCTTTTGGCGTTCGGGTTGGTCACGATAAAACGTGAACCTTCCAGACCTTCGGTGTAATCCACAGAGCCACCAACCAGATATTGCAGGCTCATCGGGTCGACCACCAGGCCAACGCCCTGTTTCTCGATGGTCATGTCACCGTCGTTGATCTGATCGTCAAAGGTGAAGCCGTACTGGAACCCGCTGCAACCACCGCCGGTGATATAGACGCGCAGTTTCAGATTCGGATTGTCTTCATCGGCAATCAGGTTTTTTACTTTGCTGGCGGCCGCGTCAGTAAACTGCAGCGGCAGCGCTACGTCATCACTCATTTCTTACTCCAGTTAATTCACCAGGCCTGACAACTCGCCGGGTCTTTTCGCTCATTATCCAATACCTGACTAAATCGTTCAAGTATTCTCCCCGACGGGCTGTTTCTCTTTCGCCGCGTTTTCGGCCTCCTGCTTCGCCAGCGTTCGCGCCAGGATCGAGGAATAAAGCGGCTTGCCGCCGAGGAATTGTGCCAACAGTGTTGCGCCAAGACAGGTAATAATCATTGGCAAAATGAGCTGATAATTGTCGGTCATTTCCAGCACCAGCACGATCCCGGTCAGCGGGGCACGCACCGAAGCGGCGAACAAGGCCCCCATTCCGGCAATCGCAAAGGTGCCCGGCTCAAGATGATATGCCGGGAACCACGCGGTCGCAGCCATGCCAAATGCCGTACCTAAAAGCGTGCCCAGCGCCAGCATCGGCGCAAAAATCCCGCCTGGTGCCCCTGATGAAAAACAGAGCAGCGTGGTGACGACGCGGGCAATAAAGATAAACATCAGCAGGCCAACGGTGTAATTCCCCGCCGCCGCAATCGGAATCAGGTTAAAGCCACCGCCTGCCGCTTCAGGCTCGATTAGCCCAAGTACGCCGCAGATGCCGCCAAGCAGGCCGCCAATCAGCACCCATTTTTTGACATTGCCGCCGTGGATGCGCTGGAACATATCCTGCGTGCGCAGCACCAGGCTATTGAACAGCGGGCCGAAGCAGCCAAAAATCATCCCCAGGACGAGGTACAGCCACAGCGTGTTGACCGGCGCGTTGGCGAGCTTGCCCACCTCAATCACCGCCGTTTCCCCGTTAAAGATACGGAACACCACGCTGGACATAATAACGCCGATAAACACGGCCTTGATGGAAATCAGGTTGTAGCGAAACTGCGGGCGCATCTCTTCGATGATAAACAGGATCCCCGCCAGCGGTGCGTTAAACGCCGCCGCAAGACCCGCCGCCGCACCGGTCGCCAGCAGCGAATGACGCGCCTCGGCCGTTCGTAGCCGGAAAATATCGAGCACCATGCGCCCGATATTGCCACCGAGCTGTACCGTCGGCCCTTCTCGCCCCAGCACCATTCCGGCACCAAGCGTACCCATGCCGCCGATAAACTTCACCGGCAGCACACGCCACCAGCGCACCGGGCGAAGCTCTTCGAGCGCCCCTTCGATTTCAGGAATGCCGGAACCACCCGCTTCTGGCGCAAAGCGGCGCACCAGGTAATAACCGACCATCGCCAGCAACGCGGAAAGAATAAAGGCCAGCGGCCAGACCCAAAACCAGTGATTCGCTGCCTGGGCCAGCGTGCCAATTCGCACATTCTGCACCCAGTTAACGGCTTTCTCAAACGCAACACCGACCAGCCCCGCCAGCGTACCGACGACGGCGGCCATCAGCAGAATTGCCAACGGCGTTTTATCCCTGCGAACTAAACGACGAACCGCATCCCCGCGGCGCAAACGAACGATTTGCTGTGATTCAAAAGAGGGCGTTTCTGCTTTCATGCCATTAATCATTTATTGGTAATACAAATTGCAGCGCGCATTGTAACCAGCCTGCGGCGGTACGTCGCGTTAAAAGTCCTTCAGAATGACATTGTTTCAATTGGGCAAAACTTTCATAACTTTCCTGGAATACCTTAGAATAGTCGGCTAACACGCTTTCTACGAACCAGGACCCTCGCAATGAGCAAATCTGAGAACCTCTACAGCGCGGCGCGCGAACTGATCCCCGGCGGCGTCAACTCTCCGGTCCGCGCCTTTACCGGCGTCGGCGGCACCCCGCTGTTTATTGAACGTGCCGATGGCGCGTATTTATACGATGTGGACGGCAAGGCCTACATCGACTATGTCGGTTCCTGGGGCCCAATGGTGCTGGGTCATAACCACCCGGCCATCCGCGACGCGGTGATTGAAGCCGCAACGCGCGGTCTGAGCTTCGGCGCACCGACCGAAATGGAAGTCAAAATGGCGGAGCTGGTTACCGAACTGGTGCCGACCATGGACATGGTTCGTATGGTGAACTCCGGTACCGAAGCCACCATGAGCGCCATCCGTCTGGCGCGCGGCTTCACCGGCCGCGACAAAATTATCAAATTTGAAGGCTGCTATCACGGTCATGCCGACTGCCTGCTGGTGAAAGCGGGCTCCGGTGCGCTGACCCTCGGCCAGCCAAACTCTCCGGGCGTTCCAGAGGATTTCGCGAAGCACACCCTGACCTGCACTTATAACGATCTGGATTCCGTTCGCGCGGCGTTTGAGCAGTATCCGGAAGAGATCGCCTGCATCATCGTGGAGCCCGTAGCGGGCAACATGAACTGCATTCCACCGCAGCCGGCGTTCCTGCCAGGCCTGCGTGCGCTGTGCGACGAATTTGGCGCGCTATTTATCATCGACGAAGTGATGACCGGCTTCCGCGTCGCCCTGGCGGGCGCGCAGGACTACTACGACGTGGTGCCTGACCTCACCTGTCTGGGCAAAATCATCGGTGGCGGTATGCCGGTCGGTGCGTTTGGTGGACGTCGCGAAGTGATGGAAGCCCTGGCCCCAACGGGCCCGGTTTACCAGGCGGGTACGCTCTCCGGTAACCCGATTGCGATGGCGGCAGGTTTTGCCTGTCTGACGGAGGTCGCTCAGCCTGGCGTGCATGAAACGCTGACCAGCCTGACTAACCAACTGGCAGACGGCCTGTTACGCGCGGCGAGTGAAACGGGTGTTCCTCTGGTGGTGAACAACGTTGGCGGCATGTTCGGGATTTTCTTCACCGACGCCAAAACCGTGACCTGCTACGCCGACGTGGTGAAATGCGACGTGGAGCGCTTCAAAAAGTTCTTCCACCTGATGCTGGAAGAAGGCGTGTATCTGGCGCCGTCAGCGTTTGAGGCGGGCTTTATGTCCGTGGCGCACAGCGAAGAAGACATCAATAAAACGATTGATGCGGCTCGTAAGGTGTTTGCCAAAATCTAAAGCAAAACGGCAACTTCAGTTGCCGTTTTTAGTCTTTGCACCCTCTCCCTGTGGGAGAGGGCTGGGGTGAGGGCATCAGGCCGCAGAGGAAGTGCTTTTATTACCGGCTCTGCTTCCTCAGCAAATAAATAAAGTACGGCGCGCCGATAAACGTCGACAGCAGCCCCGCCGGGATCTGGTACGGGAACAGCAGCATACGACCACACCAGTCCGCAAACACCAGCAAAATCCCCCCGACTAACGCCGACAGGATCATGTGCGGCATCGTACGACGGAAGCCCATCATCCGCGCAATATGCGGCGCCATCAGACCAATAAAGCTCAGCGGGCCGATGGTCATTGTGGCGGTTGCCGTCAGGCTTGCCGCCAGCAGCAGCAGAAGAACGCGGGTCGGCGTCAGTGCCATGCCAACGGCTCGAGCGGTGTCACCACCGAGCGGCAGAATCGTCAGCCAGCGTCGACACAACGGTGCCGCAGCCAGCAGCACGATCATCACCAGCCCCGTGCGCCAGACCTGCTCGTAAGAGGCGTTATACGTCGAACCGGAAATCCAGGTGAGAATTTGCGCCATGCGCGGATCGCCGCTCGCCTGGAGCATCATCAGCAGCATGGTAAACGCGGTGCTGAGCGCCATACCGGCCAGCAGCATTCGGTGCGGAGAAAAACCGCCCCGCCCGGCAGCAATCAAAATGATCATCAGCGTTGCTGCGGCTCCAAGACTGCCTGCTGGCAGCAGCCAGCCAAAGGCGTTGCCCGGCACAAAGAAGAGCATCAGCACCACGCCGAACGCGGCACCGGATGAGATCCCCAATACTTCCGGGCTCGCCATTGGATTGCCGGTCAGGCGCTGAATAATGCATCCGGCTACCGCCAGCATCATCCCGGCGATCAGAGCCGCCAGAATGCGCGGTGCACGCCATTCCATCAATGCATTGAGAAGATCGCCACTCGCCCAGTGCCAGCCGTGGGCGTCACGCCCCAGCGTCAGCGCGACAAGCATCCCAAGTAGCAGAACCCCAGCCCCAACAAGCGACCAGGTCAGCACTCGCTGCCGTTCGCTGTAAATACGATCGCCCGCGTTCATCGCCGGCGCGCTGATGCTACGCAGGCGCGGCAGCAGCCACAGCAGCAGCGGTGCGCCAATCAGCGCCGTCACGGAACCGGTAGAGACTTCCATCCACACCGTCGAGAGCCAGAGGATAATCTGATCGGATAGCCAGAGGATCAGCGCACCAATCAACGGTGCGAGCATCAGGCGAGCCAGCAGGCGACGCGCGCCAAGCATTTTCGCCAGCAGCGGTGCGAACAGGCCGATAAAACCGATAATACCCACGGCATTGACCAGCAGAGCGCTGATCGCGATAGCCAGCGTCAATGCGCCCAGGCGCGCCAGAGACAGCGCCAGCCCGAGATTGCGCGCCACGCCGTCGTCCAGCCCCATCAGGGTCAGCGGCCGCAGCAAAAGCAGGGTCAGCATCACGCCGCCGAGCAGCTGCGGCCACAGCTGCTGCACCACGCTCCAGTCGGTTTGCGTCAGCGTCCCGGTGCTCCAGAGGAACATGCTTTGCAGCTGGTCGTGATGGAAAATCACCAGCAGCTGATTCACCGCCCCGCAGTACATGCTGACGACCAGCCCGGCGAGGATCAGCGTCACCGGCGAAAGACGTTTGCCCCAGGAGACGCCGAACACCAGCGCCCCAACGATGCAAGCGCCCGCCAGAGCAGCAAACTGCGTGGAAAACGCACCGGGCAGCACCCACAGCGTAGTAATGGTGATCCCAAGTTGTGCGCCGGTTGCCACGCCGAGCGTGGTCGGTTCCGCTAACGGGTTACGCAGCACCTGCTGGAACAGCACGCCAACCAGCCCGAGACCTGCCCCTACCAGCAGGGAAATCACCAGTCGCGGCAATAAGCTGTAGTGGAACAGCATCTGGCTGATGCTGTCGATATCAGGCTGCCAGAGTGCTTCGCGCCACTGAGCACGCGGCAGCGCGACGTTAAAATTGTGCCAGCTCAGCCAGGCTGAGGCGATAAACAATCCCAGAAGCAGCAGCGCCGGGAAGCGCGCGATACGCGGCCTCATGCCTTGCCTCCCAGCGCGTTATCAAGAATGCGGACAAAGTTCATCACCGAGAGCGTCGCGCCGTAGAACCACACGGCGGGTACGCGCTGGAAACGATTTTGACGAACAAACGGCATCGCCTGCCACAGCGGGGTTGCCATTAGCTTTTGCATATCAGCTTCGTTGCCGTGATCGAAGCAGATCACATCAGCATCTTTAAACACGCCGAGCCGGTCAATACCCACCACCTGACTGCCCCAGAAGTTGGTTTCCCCCTGCCAGACGTTAACAATCCCGTAATCATCAAGGATTTGCTGGAACAGACAGTTTGGCCCGAAAGCCAGCACGTGGCGGGCATCGAGCAGCGTGATCATCAACAGCGGACGGCTGCCTCGGGCGGCAAAGCGCGGTTTGCGCTGCGCCACGAATTCGTCAAAATGCGTAAGATGTGCGCGAGCCTGTTTGTCCATCCCCAACAGCTGTCCCATTTCGAGAAGCGACTGACGGGCATTGGCAAGCGGGTGTCTGCCATCGCTGAAGTTAAAACCGCGCCCCGGCGCGATACGCGCCAGCTTTTCCGGCGCCGGGCCATAGCCAGCCGACCAGAACATGTAGGACGGCTTCATTTCGGTCAGCAGTTCAAGATTGGGTTCAGTGCGCAGGCCAACGTCAATAACCGACGCAGGCAGCGTCGGTTCGTTCACCCACAGGTTGTAATTAGGGATATCAGCGACGCCATAAGGCGTGATGCCCAGCGCCAGCAGCAACTCCACCGGCAGCCATTCGAGGGCCACGATACGGTGCGGATCCACCGCAGCGGCGTGCGCGCTTTTCATCTGCCAGAGCAGAGGAGACAGGGCCATCGCCGTCAGTAAGCGACGACGGCTAATCAGATGAGAATCATTCATCAGTAGACAAAACTTACCGGGGCCGCGCCTGCGGGATGCGGCAGTATGCCCATCGGAATGCCGTAAATCTGTTCGAGCGTTTCGCCGCGCATCAGCGTCTCCGGCGTGCCCTGAGCAATCATTTCTCCACCGCGCAGCGCCACCAGGTAGTCGCAGTAACGCGCGGCCATGTTGATATCATGCAGTACAGCAACCACCGTTAAGCCACGCTGCTGGCTCAGGCGATGGACCAGCGCCAGCACATCGACCTGATGAGCAATATCCAGCGCGGAAGTTGGCTCGTCGAGCAGTAAACAGCGGCTGTCCTGCGCCACCAGCATCGCAATCCATGCGCGCTGACGTTCGCCGCCGGAGAGGCTGTCCACCAGCCGATGGGCCAGCGGCTTCAGGCCGACTAACGCTATCGCCTCTTCCACTTTTTCGCGATCCGCCATGCCGAAACGCCCCAGCGCACCGTGCCACGGGTAGCGGCCAATCGCTACCAGCTCGCGTACCGTCATCCCTTCCGCCTGCGGCAGCTGCTGCGGCAGATAAGCAACTTTGCGGGCAAAAGCTTTACTGTTCCAGCTCTCAAGCGGCTGTCCGTCAAGCAGAATATCGCCGTCGGACGGTGACTGGTGACGGCCTAACATTTTCAGCAGTGTGGATTTTCCCGAACCGTTATGGCCGATAAGGCCGGTCACTTTACCGGGAGGAAAGGTCAGCGAAAGCGGGTGCAGCAGCGTACGGCCTGGTACACGAAAAGTAACCGCGTTCAGGGCGAACGTGGTGTCGGTCTGAGTTGTGGTGTCCTGCATAACGGCCAACTTGTTAAAAGGGCACGGCGAACCGTGCCCAAAGACGAGATTAGAAACGGAAGGTGGCGGTAGCCACAATTTGACGCTCCGCGCCCCAGAAGCAACCGTAAGTGTTGAAGCAGCTCGCCACATATTCACGATCGAACAAGTTGTTCACATGAAGAGCCACGTTGGAACCCGCCATGCCAACACGCGCAAGATCGTAGCGCACTAATGCATCAACAACGGTATAACTACCCACCTTGAAGGAGTTTGCTGGATCGCCGTAGCTGGAGCCCGTCAAACGCCCACCAGTGCCTAACGTCAGACCAGAAAGTGCACCGTCATAGAAGGTGTAATCGCCCCACAGGGATGCCATGTGTTTTGGCACCTGCGCAGGGGTGTTACCTTTCAAAGTCGTATCCGTCGTATACTCAGCATCGGTGTAGGTGTAGGAACCCACCACATTGACGCTGGCAGACAGCGCGGCTTTCGCTTCAACCTCAACGCCACGCGCACGGATCTCCCCGCCCTGTACAGAGAAGAATGAACCCGCAGGGTCAGCCATCAGATTGTTGGTCTTCGTCAGCTGATATACCGCACCGGTGATCACGATTGGGCGATCTGCTGGCACATATTTTACACCCGCCTCGTACTGTTTACCTTTAGAAGGTGCAAACAGATTGCCCTGGGCGTCTGTTTGTGAGGCAGGTTCGAACGACTCGCTGTAGCTGAAATATGGCGTCACACCATTATCAAACAGGTAGTTAACGCCACCGCGCCAGGTAAACTGCTTATCGTCACGCTCTGAAGTTGTACCCGCCACTCGGTTAAAGGAACTCTGATCGGCCCAGTCATAACGGCCACCCAGCGTAACTAACACCTTATCCCACTGAGCCTGGTCCTGAACGTACAGGCCCGTTTGCTTCTGACGGTTCAGTACCTGATAAGGACCTGAGTTAGACGGATCTTTCGAGTTAAAATCAAAGTCGCTATAGACAGGATTGTAAAGGTCCAGCAGCGGTACCGAGCCATCGTAGCCAAACCAGGAGTTGATGTCGTTACGCATACGCATAAAATCGACTCCCGTCAGCAAGGTATGATCTACAGAACCCGTCGCAAATTTACTCTGCAGCTGCGTATCAACGTTAAAGTTTTGCAGCTTTTCATTATCAACAACGTATTTACGCGCCAGGTAACGACCTTTGTCTTCAGGCGCTAACGCCGAGCAAAGCGAATTGAAGCTGTTTGCAGGATCGGAACAGACACCATAACCGTACACGCTGTTTTGCGAGGTTTTGTTCTCTGCAAAACGCAGGTTCTGACGCACGGTAAAGGTATCGTTAAACGCGTGGTCGAAGCTGTAGCCCACCATCTTCTCGTTACGAGAATAGGTATTATTCTTCGCACCTTCGTTGAAGTCGGTAGGCAGACGCTTACCGTTTGGCAATGGCTCAACCGTACCCTCTTTTGGCAGCCAGCCGTAATAGCCCGTATCTGGCTCATTCTGGAAGTAAGAGAGGAAGGTGAAGTTCGTTTTATCATCCGGGCGCCAGGAGAAAGACGGCGCGATAGTATAACGCTGTTCCTCTGCACGCTCTTGCTGTGCATTGTTAGAACGCGCCAGCCCCGTTAATCGGTAGGAATAAACGCCGTTATCATCAATGGAATCGCTGAAATCAAAGCCAGTCTGAAGCAGGTTATCGGTCCCCACTTTAAACTGAATTTCCTTTAACGGTTCCGTCGTCGGGCGTTTGCTGACCATATTCAGTAAACCGCCAGGACTGCTTTTTCCGTACAGGACAGAAACCGGACCGCGCAGAATCTCCGCACGCTCAAGCATGTAAGGGTCAACGATCGCATCGTTGTAGAAGTTACCCTGCAGCTTCATGCCATCCAGATAGTTATTCTGGCTTTGGCCATCCGCAGCAAAACCGCGGATCACCAGATAGTCATAAGTATTCGAAGCACCACGGGTGCCTGTCGCCACGCCCGGGGTATAGCTTAAAGCTTCCTTCACCGATTTCGGCTGATGCAATGCCATTTCTTCGGCTGTGACCACAGAAATAGACTGAGGAACTTTTTGAATAGGCGTGTCGGTTTTCGTACCGGTCGCAGACTGACGCGCAGCGATGGTCGCTGCAGGACCCCAAGCGCTTTCTGTCGGCGCAGGTGCTGCCGTCACGGTAATGGTTTCTTCTTTCGGTTGTGTTGCCGCATGTGCAAAAGCGGACATGCCGCCGACCGCTGTGGCTACTACCACGGCAAGCTTACGCAGCGAGGTATTAATTGGCTGAGCAGTGTTGAGACGCGCCATTGTTTTTCTCTGATGATATTGAGTGAATGATAACGTAAACGAGAATTATTATTATGCCCGCAAAATAATAGGCGAAACGCGGAAGGCATGGCAAGCGGAATACGTCCCTGGCAGAAGTGAGGGTTTAAAAAATAACCTTGTGGTTGCCATGGAGTTATGAAGAGGTTAATGCCGAGTTTGAAAATCCCCTCACCCCGGCCCTCTCCCCAAAGGGGCGAGGGAGAAAACCGAAGAGCCAAATCGCCCCCTAACCTTCTCCCTTTAAGGGAGAGGGTTAGGGTGAGGGGCTAATAGTTAATTCCCGCCAAACATATCCTTAATCCAGCCAGCCACGCCGTCGCTCTTCTCCTGCTTCGGCTGTTGTTGCTGTTGTGGCTGCTGCTGAGGCTGTTGCGGATTGTCGCCGCTGAACGGATTCGCGTCCTGCTGCTGTTGCTGCATCGCCTGGCTCTGCTGGCAGAGCTGATCCGGATTGGTCGTCCAGACCGGGAGCTGACGCATCCCGCCGCCGCCGCAGATAAAGTTGCCGTTGTCGTCGACGCCCATATTGACGATATCTTCCGGTGCTGTCAGATCCAGCGGGATCGGCGACTCATTGGAGAGATAGCGCTGATAGATGGACATCGCGCCGCTGGCACCGTACAGCTTCGTCGGCTGGTTGTTGTCACGACCCACCCAGGTGATCACTACTTCGCGGCCGTCAATCCCGGCAAACCAGGTATCGACGTTGTTGTTGGTGGTCCCGGTTTTCCCTGCCAGATGCAGGTTCGGGTATTTTGCCCCCAGCTGACGGCCGGTACCACGCTGTACAACCTGCTGCATGGTCCACAGCGTCATATACGCCGCCTGTGCAGGAACAGCGCGTTCCGCCTGCGGATAGCTCTGATAGAGCACGGTACCATCTTCGGCTATGACCGAGCGCAGGGCGGAAAGTGGAGCCCGGTTACCGCCGCTGGCGATGGTCTGGAACGCCTGCGCCACTTCGATTGGCGTCAGGTTCAGCGCCCCCAGCAGCATCGCCGGCACGGCGTTGAGCTGATCTTTCGGCGCGCCCAGCTTCTGCCAGGTATCGGTCACGGCTGGCAGGCCAATCGCCATCCCGAGGTTTACCGTCGGCACGTTCATGGAGCGAGTAAGCGCGTCCACTAACATCACCTGCCCGCTGAAGCGCTTGTCGTCGTTCTGCGGCGACCACGTCTGACCATTCGACAGGTGGATCGTCACCGGCGCATCGGCAATCCAGGTATTCAGTCGATAGGTGTTCGGCTGGCTGAGCGCGGTCAGATAGGTTGCCGGTTTTGCCAGGGAGCCAATCGAGCGACGAGCCTGCATCGCACGGTTGTAGCCCGCAAACTGCGGCTCTGCCCCGCCAACCATCGCCCGCACTTCACCGGTCATTCGGTCGACAATCACCATTGCCGTTTCGAGATCGGCCAGCTTACGCTGTTTCTTCAGTACCGGAATGCCTTCGGTAGCCGCTTTTTCAGCGGCATCCTGTGCGACAGAGTCAAAGGTGGTGAAGATTTTCACGCCGGAAAGATCTTTCACCTTATCGCCGAGCTTCGCCTGCAGCTCCTGGCGCACCATCTGCATAAAGGCTGGCTGCGGGGAGATCACGCCACCGCGTGGCTGCACGCCCAGGGGACGTGCGCTCAGCATGTCGTACAGCTCCTGATCGATCACCTTCTGCTGCTGCAGCAGGCGCAGAACCAGGTTACGACGCTCCAGCGCCAGTTTCGGGTTACGCCACGGGTTGTAGATCGACGCCCCTTTCACCATACCTACCAGCAGCGCCTGCTGGTCGAGGCTCAGCTCTTCCACCGGGCGACCAAAGTAGTAGAGGCTGGCCAGCGGGAAGCCGCGAATTTCATTGTCGCCGCTCTGACCGAGATAGACCTCGTTCATGTACAGTTCGAGAATGCGATCTTTGCTGTAGCGCGCGTCCATGATCAGCGCCATATACGCTTCGTTAGCCTTACGCCAGTAGGAGCGTTCGCTGGAGAGGAACAGGTTTTTAACCAGCTGCTGGGTCAGGGTACTTGCGCCCTGCACCGTACGACCTGCCGTCAGGTTCGCCAGCACTGCACGCCCCATGGAGTAGAAGCTAATGCCGTCGTGCTCGTAGAAGTGACGGTCTTCGGTCGCAATCAGCGTATCGATCAGCAGATCCGGGAAGCCGCTACGTGGCACAAACAGGCGCTGCTCGCCGTTCGGCGAGGACATCATGGTGATAAGACGCGGATCGAGACGGAAGAAACCGAACTGGCGGTTGTTCTCCATGTTGGTGATCGAATCCAGACGATCGCCGTCGAAGGTCAGACGCGCACGCACCTGCCCTTCTTTGCTGTCCGGGAAATCAAACGGACGGCGGATCATCTCGATACTGTTCGCCTGCACGGTGAACTCACCCGGACGAGTCATCGCGGTGACCTGGCGATACTGCGTCGCGGTCAGCAGGCGAACCATCTCACCTTTGCTGATCGACATATCCGGCTCAAGGCTGACCATGCGGCCATAAACCGCCGCCGGCAGCTGCCAGACTTTTCCGTCGATACGGCTGCGAATTTTCTGATCAAGGTAGACGCCGTAAATTGCCATCAGCACCGCGAAAACGATGCCGAGCTTTACCAGCAGCCAGAACCAGCCGTATTTACGCCGTGGTTTTTTACCTTTGCCTTTCCCGTTGCGCGGCATGGGTTCGTCTTCCTCATCATCGTAATCGTCATCGTCGTACTCATCGTCCCGAAGACGACGACGGCTAATCTTTTGCTTTGCCGGGCGCGCAGGCTTGCCTTTGCGCCCAATCGGCTCGCGGTCATTCCCCGCCATACATTTTCTCCGCTAAATTCAGGCGTAAGCGCCTGATTCTCTTTTCTTTCACGCTCAGGTGAAAGAAGAAATCTCTCAAAATAAACAGCAAAATCGTCCCCTCAGGGGCGATTTTTAATGTTTGCTCCCTCTCCCGTGGGAAAGGGTCGGGGTGAGGGCACCAGCACGCACTCATCAATACATCGCCCGGCGGCGCTTCGCTTGCCGGGCCTACAAATGCGTTTACCTTCTTTACGAATACTTCTTCGTGCGCCGCGTCGGGGCCGTGTTCGCCGGATCGTCCGGCCAGACGTGTTTCGGGTAGCGCCCTTTCATCTCTTTTTGCACTTCACGGTACGCGCCTGCCCAGAAAGCGCTAAGGTCACGCGTAATTTGCAACGGCCGCTGCGCCGGGGAAAGCAGCTCCAGCACCAGCGCCACGCGGCCCTGAGCAATGGTCGGCGTCACGGCCTCGCCAAACATTTCCTGCATTCGCACAGAAAGCACTGGCGGATTATCGGCATCGTAACGCAGCCCAATCCTGCTTCCGGTCGGCACAGTGTAATGCGTGGGTAACTCACTATCCAGACGTTGTCGCAATGACCACGGCAGAAGTCCCTGTATCGCCTCGCGAATATTCAGCGCCTTCAGGGCCTTGAGTGAATGCACGCCGCTCATGTGTGGCAGCAGCCATGACTCCAGCCCTGCCAGCAGCGCCTCATCGTCCACCGCAGGCCACTCGTCCTCCGGCAGCCAGCGTGCAGCGCATTGAATACGCAAGCGTAGCTGCTCCGCTTCGGGCGTCCAGTTCAGCACGCTCAATCCTTTATCACGAATACCGTTGAGCATCGCCTGATGCAGCTCCTCTTCGGACGGTTTAGCCAGCGGTTGTACTTTCACCGTCAGCTGTCCGATGCGGCTGCGCCGCCAGGCCTTCAGCGTGCCCTGATTCTCATCCCATTCGATGGTATCGGATTGCGTGAGCAACGCCGGGCACGCTGCCGCCAGCGCATCAACGTCCAGCGGCTGCGCCTGCAATATCCGCGCATCCGGCGACTGGCTGCCCTGCAATAACAAAGGTGCAATCAGCCACTCATGACGGCTCAGTGCATCGTCAGCATCAAGCATCGCCCCCATGCCGTTAGCCAGCTGATAGCGCCCTTCCTGCCCACGGCGGCGGGCGATACGATCGGCAAAGCCCTGCACCAGCAAGGCTGGAATGAGTCCGGCATCGGTTGCTCCGCAGGGAGAATTCAGACGCTGCACCAACGCCCTCGCACGCTGCTGCCAGTTGGGCTGATTGCGGGAAAAGGCCGCACTCAGATCGGCATTGCCACCGCGCGGCGGCTCTTCGAGAATTGCGGCAAGCTTAGCCGCCGTCGCCACGTCATCCGGCGTTGTCGCGGCAATCAGCATCGCCGCCAGACGCGGATCGTTGCCGATGGCCGCCATCTTCTGCCCTTGTGGCGTCAGCTGTTTACCATCATATGCGCCAAGCTGTGACAACAGCTGACGAGCCGCCATCAGATGGGGTTCAGGAGGCTTGTCCAGCCAGTTCAGCTGTGACGGATCCTGGCAGCCCCACTGCAACAGCTCCATCAGCAGCCCACAGAGATCGCTTTGCAGAATCTCCGGTTCGCCCTGAGGCGCAACGCGCTCGGCCTGCTCTTTGCCAAGCAGATGCAGACATATTCCCGGTTCAAGACGCCCCGCGCGCCCGGCGCGCTGCGTCATGGAGGCCTGGCTCACGCGCTGGGTGACCAGCCGGGTCAGCCCGGTACGAGGATCGAAACGCGCCACTCGCTCCTGGGCGCAGTCCACCACCAGCCGGATACCTTCGATAGTCAGGCTGGTTTCGGCGATATTCGTTGCCAGCACCACTTTTCGCGTGCCTTTCTCCGCCGGGAGAATCGCTTTGCGCTGGTCTGCCAGCGACAGCGCGCCGTACAGCGGGCAAAGCGCTACGTCTGTGCCCACTCGTCCGGCAAGCTGCTCCTGCACGCGCTGGATCTCCCCGACGCCTGGCAAAAACAGCAGTAAAGAACCAGGCTCCTGGCGCAGCAGTTCAGCCGTAGCTATCGCCACCGCTTCGTCAAAGCGCTGATGAGCAGGCAGCGACAGATAGCGTCGTTCCACCGGAAACGCACGGCCTTCTGAGGCAATGACCGGTGCGTCCGGCAGCAGCGTTTGCAGGCGGGCATTGTCGAGCGTTGCCGACATGATCAGCAGCTTAAGATCGTCGCGTAACCCGGCCTGAACGTCGAGAAGTAGCGCCAGAGCCAGATCGGCCTGCAGGCTGCGCTCGTGAAATTCATCGAGGATCACCAGCCCCACGCCGCTGAGCTCAGGATCGCGCTGGATCATGCGCGTCAGAATCCCTTCGGTCACCACTTCAAGCCGGGTGTTTTTGCCAACGCAGGTTTCCGCGCGCATCCGGTAGCCTACCGTTTCGCCGGGCTTTTCGTTCAACAGTTCGGCCAGACGCTGGGCGACGTTGCGCGCCGCCAGCCTGCGCGGTTCAAGAAGGATAATTTTGCCCTTGATGTCGCCGGCGTGAAGAATTTGCAAGGGCAGCCAGGTCGATTTACCAGCCCCGGTGGGCGCGTTCAGCAATACCTGCGGCGCAGCGTTGAGCGCCTGAAGAAGATCGGGAAGAACAGCGGCGACGGGCAATGACGACACAACGGGCTCCAGGGATGACTTTAACGGGCCCGGCATTGTAGCATTGCACCAAATCATTACCGAGCCCCGCGCATGCCTGAACCCAAAAGACTGTTTTTCGCCCTTGAACTGCCCGACGACGTTCAGCAGCAGATTATCCATTGGCGAGCCGCAAATTTTCCCGCCGACGTCGGGCGCCCGATCGCGGCAGCAAACCTGCATCTGACGCTGGCGTTTCTCGGTGAAGTCAGTGCAGAAAAACAGCGGGCGCTGGCGACAATGGCCGGACGCATTCGCCAGCCGGAATTTACGCTGGCTCTGAACGATGCCGGACAATGGCTGCGTTCACAGGTGGTGTGGCTCGGTACGCGCCAGCCTCCTCGTGGGTTGCTGCAGCTGGCGAATATGCTTCGCGCTCAGGCAGCACGCAGCGGCTGTTACCAGAGCCCACAGCCGTTTCACCCGCACATCACGCTGCTGCGCAATACCGCCCACGCGGTACCCATTCCCGCGCCAGGCTTTAGCTGGCAGGTGCCGGTGACGGCATTCGGACTGTACAGTTCTGATTTTTCCCGCGGGCGCACCCGCTACACCCGCCTTGAGCGCTGGACGCTCAACGACTGACAAGGATCGCTATGCAATTTTCTCCGCCGCTGAAGTCCGCCCGTTTAATTCAACGCTATAAACGCTTTCTGGCCGATGTCGTCACCCCTGAAGGGGAAGTACTCACTTTGCATTGTCCCAATACCGGCGCAATGACCGGCTGTGCTACGCCGGGCGATACCGTCTGGTATTCCACGTCGGACAGTAAGACCCGTAAATACCCGAATACCTGGGAAGTCACGCAGACGCAAAGCGGCGCGTTTATTTGTGTCAACACATTACGGGCCAATCAGCTGGTAAAAGAAGCGATCCAGGCGAACGTCATCTCGGAACTTTCTGGCTATAGCGTGTTGAAAAATGAAGTGAAATACGGTGAAGAACGCAGCCGGATTGATTTTATGTTACAGGCAGATAACCGCCGCAACTGCTATATTGAAGTGAAATCGGTCACGTTGGCGGAAAAAGAGTACGGTTATTTTCCCGATGCGGTAACGGAGCGTGGCCAAAAGCATTTGCGAGAGTTGATGGGGGTGGCGGCCTCAGGCGATCGTGCCGTGGTGTTATTTGCGGTCCTTCACTCTGCCATTACCCGTTTTTCACCCGCGCGCCATATCGATCCGAAATACGCGCAATTGTTGATTGAGGCACAAAACAAGGGGGTGGAAATTCTGGCTTATAAAGCGGAACTTTCTGCCGACAATATGACTCTGATAGAGCCGTTGCCCGTGGTGCTTTCACCGGTGATAACGGCTGAACAATAAATGTGCTGGTCGCGTGCGCAAATACGCTTTTCCTCACAGGGTTGTCAAGTGTTACGTTTAGACAATTGCTATCCTGAAAAGCATCTGCTATTTATAGCGGCCTGATTTTTCCCCCACATGGGGATCGATAGTGCGTGTTAAGGAGAAGCAACATGCAAGAAGGGCAAATCCGTAAAACATCGTCCCTGAGTATTCTCGCCATCGCTGGGGTGGGGCCATACCAAGAGAAGCCGGGTGAAGAGTATATGAACGAAGCCCAGCTGTCTCACTTCAAGCGTATTCTTGAAGCGTGGCGTAACCAACTCAGGGATGAAGTTGATCGTACCGTGACACACATGCAGGATGAAGCTGCCAACTTCCCGGATCCGGTAGACCGTGCCGCTCAGGAAGAAGAGTTCAGCCTCGAACTGCGTAACCGTGACCGCGAGCGTAAGCTGATCAAAAAGATCGAGAAAACGCTGAAGAAGGTCGAAGACGAAGATTTCGGCTACTGCGAATCCTGCGGTGTGGAAATCGGAATTCGTCGTCTGGAAGCGCGTCCAACTGCCGATCTTTGCATCGACTGCAAAACGCTGGCGGAAATCCGCGAAAAGCAAATGGCTGGCTAAGCCACCCAATTGCATCATCTACCATGGCGGGAGCACTCTCCCGCCTTGTTCTTTTCTGAACCTTCGACATGGCAAACTCTGACTATATCGGGCGCTTTGCGCCTTCCCCTTCGGGTGAACTCCATTTTGGTTCATTGATTGCCGCTCTCGGCAGCTATTTACAGGCCCGAGCCCGTCAGGGAAAGTGGCTGGTCCGCATTGAAGATATCGATCCCCCTCGTGAAGTTCCCGGTGCCGCACACACAATTCTGCGTCAGCTGGAACATTATGGTCTGCATTGGGACGACGAAGTGTTGTGGCAATCTCAGCGCCACGACGCCTACCGCGAAAGGCTGGCGTGGCTGCACGAGCAGGAACGGAGCTATTACTGCACCTGCACCCGTGCGCGTATTCAGAGCGTCGGTGGAATTTATGACGGCCACTGCCGCGAATTACACCTCGGCTCGCAAAATGCGGCGCTGCGTTTGCGCCAGACTTACCCGGTTTTAAATTTCCACGATGGATTGCGCGGCAATATTGTCGCCAACGAACCGCTTGCCCGCGAAGATTTTATTATTCATCGCCGGGACGGATTATTCGCCTACAACCTTGCCGTTGTGGTCGACGACCATTTTCAGGGCGTGACGGAGATAGTACGCGGCGCAGATTTGATTGAGCCTACCGTGCGGCAAATATCGCTGTACCGGCATTTCGGCTGGAGTGAACCTGATTATATTCACCTGCCGCTGGCGCTGAATCACGACGGCGCGAAATTATCAAAACAGAATCATGCCCCTGCGCTATCCACCGGCGATCCGCGCCCGGAAATTATTCGGGCATTACAGTTTCTTAATCAGACTATTGTTAATGAGTGGCAGGATTGCTCACTTGAGAGCCTGCTGGAAAATGCAGTAGCGAACTGGAGCCTTACGGCGGTAAAAGATTCTCAAATGCTCCCCGGTGAGCTATGATTAGCCGCAATTTTTTGTCCTCACGACTTCCGACTGACACGATAACCGAGGTGTAACATTTTTACCCGAGTCGCTAATTTTTGCCGTAAGGTGCTAACCCGTGATGAAACCGGGGCTGAAACCGTCGACGTAAAACCAGAAATGACGGTCATTCCGCGTGAGCAGCACGCTATTTCCCGCAAAGATATCAGTGAAAATGCCCTCAAGGTGCTCTACCGCCTGAACAAAGCGGGCTACGAGGCCTATCTCGTCGGCGGCGGCGTACGTGACCTGCTGCTGGACAAAAAACCCAAAGATTTTGACGTGACGACCAGCGCCACGCCTGAGCAGGTGCGCAAGCTGTTCCGCAACTGCCGCCTGGTCGGTCGCCGTTTCCGCCTGGCCCACGTCATGTTTGGCCCGGAAATCATTGAAGTCGCCACCTTCCGTGGCCATCACGACGGCTCGCCGGACGACCGCGCCACCTCTCAGCGCGGCCAGAACGGCATGCTGCTGCGCGACAACATCTTCGGCTCCATCGAAGAAGATGCCCAGCGCCGTGACTTCACCATCAACAGCCTTTACTACAGCGTGGCAGATTTCACCGTACGTGATTACGTCGGCGGCATGCGTGATTTACAGGACGGCGTGATTCGCCTGATTGGCAATCCGGAAACCCGCTACCGCGAAGATCCGGTGCGCATGCTGCGTGCGGTGCGTTTCGCCGCCAAGCTGAATATGAGTATCAGCCCGGACACGGCTGAGCCGATCCCACGCCTGGCCACGCTCATCAACGATGTGCCACCTGCGCGCCTGTTTGAAGAATCTCTGAAGCTGCTTCAGGCCGGCTATGGTTTCGAAACCTACAAGCTGCTGCGCGAATACAGCCTGTTCCAGCCGCTGTTCCCGACCATCACCCGCTACTTCACCGAAAACGGTGACAGCCCGATGGAGCGCATCATCAGCCAGGTGCTGAAAAATACCGATAACCGCATTCACAACGATATGCGCGTCAACCCGGCGTTCCTGTTTGCCGCCATGTTCTGGTATCCGCTGCTGGAAACCGCTCAGCGCATCGCCCAGGAAAGTGGCCTGGCCTACTATGACGCTTTCGCGCTGGCAATGAACGATGTGCTCGACGAAGGCTGCCGTTCGCTCGCCATTCCAAAACGCATTACCACGCTGGTGCGCGACATCTGGCAGCTTCAGCTGCGTATGTCACGTCGTCAGGGTAAACGTGCCTGGAAGCTGATGGAGCATCCGAAATTCCGCGCCGCCTACGATCTGCTGGCGCTGCGTGCCGAAGCAGAAGGCAACCACGAACTGCAGCGTCTGACGCAGTGGTGGGGCGAATTCCAGGTCGCGGCTCCTCCGGCGCAGAAAGACATGCTCAACGGCCTGGATGAAGAACCGGCCGCGCGCCGTCGTCATCGCCGTCCACGCAAGCGCGCGCCGCGCCAGGGTGGCAACGCGTGACACGCGTTTATATCGCCGTCGGCAGCAATCTGGCTTCACCGCTCGATCAGGTGAATGCCGCGATTGCCGCGCTCGGCGAGATCCCTGAAACGAAGATCGCTTCCGTGTCATCGTTTTACCGCACGCCGCCGCTGGGCCCGCAGGATCAACCTGATTACCTCAACGCCGCCGTGGCGCTCGACACAAGGCTGGAACCAGAAATCCTTCTGGATAATACTCAGCGCATTGAGAGCCGGCAGGGCCGTGTTCGTAAAGAGGAGCGCTGGGGCCCGCGCACGCTGGACCTCGATATCATGCTATTTGGCGATGCCGTGATCCACACCGATCGCCTGACGGTGCCGCACTACGACATGCATAACCGTGGCTTTATGCTTTGGCCGCTGGCCGAAATTGCACCGGACCTGATTTTCCCTGACGGCACATCGCTGACCTCACTCCTGCAAACGCTTAACAGCACAAAACCTGCTCACTGGTAAACGGGAAACCGATTGCCCGCCCCGGCACGCCTGATACAATGCCCCCAGATTCGGCTTTCGTTATCAGGAAACCCTATGAAACCTACCACCATCTCCCTGCTGCAGAAGTGCAAGCAGGAAAAGAAACGCTTCGCCACCATTACCGCCTATGACTTCAGCTTTGCGAAACTGTTCGCCGACGCCGGGATCGACGTCATGCTGGTCGGTGACTCGCTGGGTATGACCGTTCAGGGACACAACTCAACGCTGCCAGTCACCGTTGAAGACATTGCCTACCACACTCGCGCCGTGCGTCGCGGCGCACCAAACAGTCTGCTGCTGGCTGACCTGCCGTTTATGGCCTATGCCACGCCAGAGCAGGCCTTTGAAAACGCCGCCGTCGTGATGCGTGCGGGCGCCAACATGATGAAGCTCGAAGGCGGTGCCTGGCTTGCCCCGACCGTGAAAATGCTGGTTGAACGCGCCGTGCCGGTGTGCGGGCATCTCGGCCTGACGCCGCAGTCGGTTAACGTGTTTGGCGGTTATAAGGTTCAGGGGCGCGGCGATGCTGCACAAACCCTGTTTGACGACGCGCTGGCGCTGGAAGCCGCAGGCATTCAGCTGCTGGTACTGGAATGCGTGCCGGTCGCGCTGGCAAAACGCATTACCGAAGCGCTGAGCATTCCGGTTATCGGTATTGGTGCAGGCAACGTCACCGACGGGCAAATCCTCGTGATGCACGATGCGTTCGGCATTACCGGCGGCCATATCCCTAAATTTGCGAAAAATTTCCTGACGGATTCGGGCGACATGCGCGCCGCCGTGCGGCAGTATATTGCCGAGGTCGAATCCGGTGTCTATCCGGGCGAAGAACACAGTTTCCATTAAGGAGTTTGTTGTGCTGATTATCGAAACCCTGCCGCTGCTGCGCCAGCATATCCGTCGTCTGCGTCAGGAAGGCAAGCGCATCGCGCTGGTGCCAACCATGGGCAACCTGCACGATGGTCATATGAAGCTCGTCGATGAAGCCAAAGATCGCGCCGATGTCGTGGTCGCCAGCATCTTCGTCAACCCGATGCAGTTTGACCGCGCCGACGACCTGGCTCGCTATCCACGCACGCTGCAGGAAGACTGCGAGAAGCTGAACAAACGTAAAGTCGACTTCGTGTTTGCCCCGGCACCCGCGGATATTTACCCGCAAGGCACGGATACCCAGACCTTCGTTGACGTACCGGGCATTTCCACCATGCTGGAAGGCGCAAGCCGCCCTGGCCACTTCCGCGGCGTCTCCACCATCGTCAGCAAGCTGTTTAACCTGGTACAGCCGGACGTCGCCTGCTTTGGTGAGAAAGACTTCCAGCAGCTGGCGCTCATCCGCAAGATGGTCGCCGATATGGGCTACGACATTGACATCGTGGGCGTGCCAACGGTACGCGCCAAAGATGGTCTGGCGCTAAGCTCCCGCAACGGCTACCTCACCAGCGATCAGCGCAAAATCGCACCGGGCCTGAGCAAGGTAATGAACGGGATTGCAGAGAAGCTCACAGCGGGTGAACGCAGCCTGGACGAGATGATTGCACTTGCCGAACAGGAACTGAACGACAAAGGTTTCCGCGCCGATGACATCCAGATTCGCGATGCCGATACCCTGCTTGAGCTGTCAGAAAGCAGCCAGCGCGCGGTGATCCTGATGGCCGCATGGCTGGGTCAGGCGCGGCTTATCGACAATAAAACCGTTGAATTAAGCTGATAGACAAAGGTTAAAAAACGGGCAATACTGCCCTGAAATATGCCCGGCGGCGCCAGCGTTTGCCGGGCCTACGTAGGCCGGGTCAGCCAGGTGCCACCCGGCGATGCATCAGGAATGTAAAGGTAAAGTTATGATTCGCACTATGCTGCAGGGCAAGCTCCACCGCGTAAAAGTCACCCATGCGGACCTGCATTATGAAGGCTCTTGCGCCATCGACCAGGATTTCCTGGATGCCTCGGGAATTCTGGAAAACGAAGCCATTGATATCTGGAATGTGAACAACGGCAAGCGTTTCTCCACTTACGCTATTGCCGCAGAGCGAGGCTCAAAAATCATCTCCGTTAACGGCGCGGCGGCACACAATGCTGACGTCGGTGACATTGTGATCATCGCAAGCTTCGTCACCATGTCCGACGCGGAAGCCCGCACCTGGCGTCCGAACGTAGCCTACTTCGAGGGCGACAACGAAATGAAACGCACCGCAAAAGCCATTCCGGTTCAGGTTGCGTAACCCTACCCCTGCGGCTGATTGCTGATCAGCCGCGACATCGTCTCTAACGAATCCGTTCTTAAGATATACAATCGCTTCAACAAGAACGGATTATCGCCCGGCGTCACCTTCCCCTTCACCGTCGTCACCGCCAGATGAAAACCGGCGTCGTTCGCCGCCTGCAGCGCCGTTGCGTTATAGCCGCCAAACGGATACGAGAGGTAAAGTACGTGCGGATTGAACTGGCTCAGCGCGCGGCGGGAATGCTCGAAATCAAACAGAATGTTGTGATAGCTGCGGCTCAGCAGAATCGGCCGACGATACGCGTCCACCCGATGCAGGAAGTGGGTATGCGACTGAATATCAAACACGTCCTGAATCTGCCGCAGCTCGGAAATACTCATGAACTGCAGCGATTTCGGATCCCACTTTTGCGGATGGCGCTTAATGCGTGACGAAATAATAAAGGCCGTCGCCTTAAAGCCGTACTCTTTCAAAACCGGATATGCATAGCGATTAACTGACTTCAGGCCATCATCAAAAGTAATCACTACGGAGCGGGCAGGCAGATTCATTTTATTACGGATATAGCCTTCCAGCTGGTACATCGACAGGGTGGTGTAGCCCTGGTCGCGCAGCCAGGTCATCTGGTTGCTGAACGCGCGCACGGAGGTGGTGGTCGAAGTATGGCGAAAACGGGTGTTCTCTTCATCGCGCAGAATGTGGTGATAGGTCAGTATCGGAATACCGTTATCAAGCTGCGCATCAAGGCTGCTGACCCACGCCAGGCGGTTGCCGATACGAATCTGAAACCAGGTCTGATTAAGCCTGTCTTTAAGCTTAGCGATCAGCGGATAACGCAGATTATCCGCCAGCATACCAAACGGCGCACTGCCCGCATTTGGAGCGTTGTAGACCGGCGTGTCGCGCCAGGTGATGAGGTTCTGATTGCTGAGCGGCTTATTCAGGTCGCCGAGGCTGTCTTCCACCCGCTGCTTGCCCTGCACCGGTTCGAGATGGCCTTTATCGATAAACCCGGTCCCGAAACCAAAGCTGAATTCGTAATAATCGGCCGCTGTGGGCACAACGGCAAGAATTTGCCCGGCACGCACGTTGCCAACGGTCACCACATTATTACCCACCTGCGCCCAAATGGTGGCATCTTCGGTGGTTTGCATATAACGAGCGGGCTGCCCGTTTTGGCTCAGCAGGCTGGCAAAGGCGCTGCCAGACATGAGGATCAGAAAGGAGAAAATAACGCGTATTAGCATGCGCTTTAACCGGTGCGATAAGTCAGCCCGTAGTGTAACAAATGTCTCATTAATACCCACGGTTAATTGGCATACAAATCATGGAGCAAGACGAAGGGCGGATTCTTTTGCTGCTGGTGCCAGAGGCTGCTGGTTTCAGGTGTTCCCTGCGCCACAATGGCATGACGAAACGCCTCGCTATTAAGGCTTTCACGGTGGGGAAGCATAGATTCAATCAACGGGTAGCTGATGCCGGAGATAACTTCACAATGAGAGTGCTTGTGGCTCAGAAGAGCAGCGACACGGTAAGGTGCATCACCCGCGCTGTCGGTGAGAAAAATCACGCCGTCGCCGCTATCGGTTTGATGCAGCGCATCGCACATCATGCGGCTAAGCATATTGGTGCTGAGACCACACCAGAAGTTTACCGCCCGACACTGCGGCAGCGGCCCATACTTTTTCTCCAGCCGATCCAGCAGCGTCTGCGCCCGATCGTCATGACAGGCAATCACCCAACCCAACATTGCTCATCTCCTTAGCAGACGAGTAGTTTAGCGGAGTGAAGGTTGAGGAGGGGTGCGATCGATCAAGTTTGGGTTAACCGGGCAGCAATACTCTGCCCGGTTAGAAGCAGATCAGCTGCGCAGGCCACGTCCACGCTGAATCAGATACCAGCACAGCGCGTAAAACGCGATGATGAACACCACCAGCACGGCCACGGTGGTAAACAGCGGCACATCGCTGATGCCGAGGAAGCCGAAGCGGAAGCCGCTTATCATGTAGACAATTGGGTTCAGGTGCGACAGCGCCTGCCAGAACGGCGGCAGCAGCGTCAGCGAGTAGAACACCCCACCGAGGTAGGTCAGCGGCGTCAGCACGAAGGTCGGGATCAGGCTGATATCATCAAACGTTTTGGCAAAGACTGCATTCAGCAGACCCGCCAGCGAGAACAGGATCGCCGTCAGCAGCAGCGTGAGGCCGACAAACAGCCAGGAGTGAACCTGGAACGGCACGAAGAACAGCGAAATCGCCGTCACCAGAATCCCCACGCACAGCCCGCGCGCCACGCCGCCGCCGACGTAACCGGCAATAACCACGTGCGTCGGCACCGGGGCCACCAACAGTTCTTCAATGTTGCGCTGGAACTTGGCGCTGAAGAAGGATGAGGCCACGTTGGCATAGGCGTTGGTGATCACCGCCATCATGATCAGACCTGGCACAATGAACTGCATGTAGGTAAAACCATGCATATCACCGATGCGTGAGCCGATCAGGTTACCAAAAATAATGAAATAGAGGGTCATGGTGATGACCGGCGGCACCAGCGTCTGAACCCAGATCCGCATAAAGCGGTTGATCTCTTTGGCCCAGATACTCTTCAGCGCCACCCAATACAGCTGCATCATGCCTGCTCTCCTGTCTTACTGTGTACCAGCGTCACGAACAGCTCTTCCAGACGGTTGGCTTTGTTACGCATACTTAATACCTGCACGCCCTGCTCGCTCAGCTGCGCAAAAACGCTGTTAATCCCCTGCTCGCGCAGCACTTCCACCTCCAGCGTCGAGGTATCAACCAGACGATACTGATAACCTTCAAGCTTCGGCAGCGGGCTTTTCGCCGCCAGATCGAGAATGAACGTCTCTGACTTCAGCTTCGACAGCAGATTTTTCATCGAGGTGTTTTCCACCAGTTCACCGTGCTGAATAATGCCAATATTACGGCACAGCATTTCAGCTTCTTCCAGATAGTGGGTGGTCAGAATAATGGTGGTGCCTTTATCGTTGAGATCCTTCAGGAAGCCCCACATCGAACGGCGCAGCTCGATATCCACGCCTGCGGTTGGTTCATCCAGAATTAACAGCTTTGGCTCATGCATCAGCGCACGAGCGATCATCAGACGGCGCTTCATCCCACCGGATAACATGCGCGCACGTTCGTTACGCTTTTCCCACAGATCGAGCTGCTTCAGGTATTTTTCGCTACGGGCAATCGCCTCTTTGCGCTCTACGCCGTAGTAGCCCGCCTGGTTCACCACAATCTGCTGGACGGTTTCAAACGGGTTGAAGTTGAACTCCTGTGGCACCAGCCCGAGCTGACGCTTAGCGTTCACAACGTCTTTTTCAAGGTCATAGCCGAAGACGTTTACCTGACCGGAGGTTTTATTCACCAGCGAGCTGATAATGCCGATAGTGGTGGATTTCCCCGCGCCGTTGGGCCCGAGCAGGGCATAAAAATCCCCTGCCTCGACCGTCAGGTCGATACCGCGCAGCGCCTGAACGCCGCCCGGATAGGTCTTCTTCAGCTGTTTCAATTCAAGTGCAATGGTCATTCATTTTCTCTTTTTAAAATCTTGAAATCGAAGTGTGGTTTTAAATAAAGCCCAGTTGACCTATATTAGCGCAACGCACTTACAGGGTTACAGGTCATTAGCCTCCATGAACGACATAGATACACTCATCAGCAATAATGCACTATGGTCAAAAATGCTGGTGGAAGAGGATCCCGGTTTTTTTGAGAAACTGTCTCAGGCACAGAAACCGCGTTTTCTATGGATTGGCTGCTCTGACAGTCGCGTTCCGGCAGAACGCCTGACCGGCCTGGAGCCGGGCGAGCTCTTTGTTCACCGCAACGTGGCCAACCTGGTGGTTCACACTGATTTAAATTGCCTCTCCGTCGTGCAGTATGCGGTGGACGTCCTGGAAGTCGAACACATCATCATCTGTGGTCACTACGGCTGCGGTGGCGTGCAGGCGGCGGTTGAAAACCCGGAGATGGGCCTTATCAACAACTGGCTACTGCACATCCGTGACATCTGGTTTAAGCACAGCTCACTGCTCGGCGAAATGCCCCAGGAGCGGCGCATGGACACGCTCTGCGAGCTGAACGTGATGGAGCAGGTTTATAACCTCGGTCATTCAACGATTATGCAGTCAGCGTGGAAACGCGGGCAGAAAGTGACGATTCACGGCTGGGCGTATGGCATCCATGATGGGCTGCTTCGCGATCTCGACGTGACCGCCACCAACCGCGAAAGCCTGGAACAGGGTTACCGCAAAGGCATCTCCAACCTGCACACTCGCCACGTCAATCACAAATAACATCTGTAAAAAAGCCGGGTGGCGGGGGTAAATGCAAAACGGCGCTAATAAGGCGCCGTTTTTTTATGTTTGCACCCTCTCCCGTGGGAGAGGGTTGGGGAGAGGGCATCAAGCCGCACCCTGCCCAATTTACTCGTCCAGCAGCACCACTTTGCCGACATACGGCAGATGGCGATAGCGCTGTGCGTAGTCAATCCCGTAACCCACAACAAATTCATCCGGAATCGAGAAGCCAACAAACTCAACCGGCACCTCAACTTCACGGCGGGTCGGTTTATCCAGCAGCGTACAAATCGCCAGTGATTTAGGCTCACGCAGGCTCAGGATTTCGCGCACTTTAGAGAGCGTATTGCCGGAGTCGATGATGTCTTCGACGATCAGCACGTCTTTGCCGCGAATGTCTTCATCCAGATCTTTCAGGATTTTCACATCACGGGTGGTCGACATACCGCTGCCGTAGCTGGACGCCGTCATAAAATCGACTTCGTGGGAGACGTGCACTTCACGGCACAGGTCTGCCATAAACATGAATGAGCCGCGCAGCAGGCCAACCAGCACCATGTCGCTGCCGCTGTCCTGATAATGTTCGGTAATTTGACGGCCCAATTCGGCGATTCGCGCTTTGATCTCCGCTTCCGGGATCATCACTTCAACAGTATGTTTCATTTAACTAACCATCTGATTTCAGAGATAAATCTCTCAACCACGCGTACCTCAGCACGCGCCGTTGATCGGCAAGCCACGCAGTATACCAGTAAAACACTTTTTCGGGTGCATGAGATGAGAAAGCAAGATTTGTGATTCCGATCACACTTGTTAAATCCTATACTTAGTTGCTATTAAAAAATTAACGACTTATAGGTGTGCTTTCTATGGCAGAAACAAAACCACAACAGACCGGGCTTCTGGTGAAGCTGACGGCGCTGTTTGCAGCCTTCTGTGGGCTGTATCTGTTAATTGGCGGAGTCTGGCTCGTCTCGCTGGGCGGCTCCTGGTATTACCCCATTGCCGGGATTGTGATGCTGGCCGTCACCGCTATGCTGTGGCGCGGCAAGCGCGCGGCGCTGTGGCTGTATGCGCTGGTGCTGCTGGCGACCATGATTTGGGGCGTCTGGGAAGTCGGCTTCGACTTCTGGGCGCTGACGCCGCGCAGCGATATCCTCGTCTTCTTCGGCATCTGGCTTATCCTGCCGTTCGTCTGGCGTCGTCTGATTGTACCTTCATCCGGAGCGGTTGCCGCGCTGGTGGTGGTGCTGTTAGTCAGCGCAGGGATTCTGACCTGGGCAGGCTTCCACGACCCGCAGGAAATCAACGGCACGCTGAGCACGGAAGTGACGCCAGCGGCTCCGATTTCCCAGGTTGCCGATCAGGACTGGCCAGCGTATGGCCGTAACCAGGAAGGTCAGCGCTGGTCGCCGCTCAAGCAGATCAACGCCGATAACGTTCATCAGCTGAAAGAGGCCTGGGTCTTCCGCACCGGTGACCTTAAGCAGCCGAACGATCCGGGTGAAATCACCAACGAAGTCACACCAATTAAAGTTGGCAACATGCTCTATCTCTGCTCCGCGCACCAGCGTCTGTTCGCGCTTGATGCCGCGACCGGCAAAGAGAAATGGCACTTCGATCCGCAGCTCAACACCAACACCTTCTTCCAGCACGTGACCTGCCGCGGCGTGTCTTATCACGAAGCCAAAGCAGACAGCGCGCCTGCTGACGTCGTCGCCGACTGCCCGCGCCGCATCCTGCTGCCGGTGAACGATGGTCGTCTGTTTGCACTGAATGCCGATACCGGCAAGCTGTGCGAAACCTTCGGCAACAAAGGCGTGCTGAACCTGCAAACTAATCAGCCAGTGACCACGCCGGGCATGTACGAGCCGACATCACCGCCGATTGTGACCGACAAAATCATCGTGATTGCCGGTTCCGTGACGGATAACTTCTCCACGCGTGAAGCATCTGGCGTCATTCGCGGCTTCGACGTCAACACCGGTAAGCTGCTGTGGGCCTTCGATCCGGGCGCAAAAGATCCGAATGCCATTCCAAATGACGAACACAAGTTCAGCCTGAACTCGCCGAACTCCTGGGCGCCTGCCGCCTATGACGCGAAGCTGGATCTGGTGTATCTGCCAATGGGCGTCACCACACCGGATATCTGGGGCGGCAACCGCACACCAGAACAGGAACGCTATGCCAGCTCGATTGTGGCGCTGAATGCAACCACCGGGAAACTGGCCTGGAGCTATCAGAGCGTTCATCACGATCTGTGGGACATGGACCAGCCTGCCCAGCCGACGCTGGCGGACATCACCGTTGACGGTAAAACCGTGCCGGTGGTCTACGCACCGGCGAAAACCGGTAACATCTTCGTGCTGGATCGCCGTAACGGTCAGTTGGTGGTACCTGCTCCTGAAAAACCGGTACCGCAGGGTGCAGCCAAAGGCGACCGTCTGAGCCCGACTCAACCGTTCTCCGATCTGAGCTTCCGTCCGAAGAAAGATCTGACCGGGGCAGACATGTGGGGTGCCACCATGTTTGACCAGCTGGTGTGCCGCGTGATGTTCCATCAACTGCGCTACGAGGGCATCTTCACGCCACCGTCTGAGCAAGGCACGCTGGTGTTCCCGGGTAACCTGGGGATGTTCGAATGGGGCGGGATTTCTGTCGATCCGAACCGTCAGGTGGCGATTGCCAACCCGATTGCCCTGCCGTTCGTATCACGCCTGATCCCACGCGGCCCGGGTAACCCAATTGAGCCGCCGAAAGACGCCAAAGGTTCAGGTACTGAAACCGGCATTCAGCCACAGTACGGCGTGCCGTATGGCGTGACGCTGAACCCGTTCCTGTCACCGTTTGGCCTGCCGTGTAAACAGCCGGGCTGGGGTTATATCTCCGCGCTGGATCTGAAAACCAACCAGATTGCCTGGAAAAAACGTATCGGTACGCCGCAGGACAGCCTGCCGTTCCCGATGCCGTTTAAGCTACCGTTCAATCTGGGGATGCCAATGCTGGGTGGCCCGATTTCCACTGCCGGCAACGTACTGTTTGTAGCGGCAACTGCGGATAACTACCTGCGTGCTTACAACATGACCAACGGCGACAAGCTGTGGGAAGGTCGTCTGCCTGCCGGTGGCCAGGCAACGCCGATGACGTATGAAGTGAACGGCAAACAGTACGTAGTCATCTCCGCAGGTGGTCATGGTTCGTTTGGCACGAAGATGGGCGACTATATCGTGGCTTATGCTTTGCCGGACGACGCTAAGTAACTGAAATGCCCGGTGGCAAGGTAAAATCAAAACGGCAACCTCGGTTGCCGTTTTTAATGTTTGCTCCCCTCTCCACGTGGGAGAGGGGTTGGGGGTGAGGGCATCAGGCCGCACAGTCTGCTTCTCCCCCTCCCTCTCTCCCTCAAGGGAGAGGGAATCAAATCGTAGGCCGGGTAAGGCGAAAGCCGCACCCGGCATTTTTTTATACCGTAAAGCCCAGCATCATCCCGGTATCTTCGTGCTCGAGCAGGTGGCAGTGCGCCATATACATGTGCTCTTTCGCGGCTTCGTGGTCAAACTTCACCAACACTTCGCTGACGGCGCCTTCCACCCTGACCGTATCCTTCCATCCTGCACGATGCGCGGCTGGCGGCTTGCCGTTCTCGGATAAAATACGGAACTGCGTGCCGTGGATATGGAACGGATGCAGCATCATGTCGCCCTCGCCTGAAATCGTCCAGCGTTCGAACTGTCCGCGGCTGGCGGCAAACATCGGCTGATTCATATCGAAGGCCTGACCGTTGATCATATTGGCATTATGGAAATCAAAGCCTTTGCCGCCGTGATTCATATGGCCCATGCTGCCGTGATCCATATTGCCCATCTTCATGTCGCCGTGGCCCATGCTGCCGTGGTCCATGCCGCCCATCGCCTGCTTGCCGTATTTTTTCATCAGCGCCTGCATGCCCATCATGTCGAGCATGGGGTCCATGGAGAGCTGAAACTTACGCTGCGTTAAGCCATCGAGGGAAGGCAGTACCGGCAGGCTAGCCAGCGAATCAGGGAGCTCAGCGGAACCCGGGATCGCCAGCGGCTGAATACGCATAACCGGATGCGCTTTATCAAACGGCGCCACCGCCATGCCCATCTGATTGACTGGCAGCATAACGAGGTCAAACGCTTTGCCATCGCTGGTATCCACCAGCACTTCGAAGCGTTCACCCATCAGCATCGGCAACTCGGTCACTTTAACGGGCTCAGCGAGCAAGCCACCGTCGCTGGCAATCACGTACAGCGGACGGTTATCGCTGGCTGCCAGATTCAGAGAACGCGCGTTACAGCCGTTCAGCAGGCGTAAGCGTAGCCAGCCTTTGGGTACCGCATGCTGCGGATAAATCGCGCCATTGGTCAGCAGCGTATCGCCAAACCAGCCTACCGCTGCGCTCATCACATCCAGCTGATAATCGATTTCGCCGTCGGCGCTAAACCGCTTGTCCTGAATAATGACCGGCACATCGTCGATGCCCCACTGCTTAGGCAGCAGCAGCTTGTGGATCTGCGGGTCTTCGATTAATACCAGACCTGCCAGCCCCATCGCTACCTGGTGTCCGGTTTTCCCGTGCTGGTGAGGATGGAACCAGCAGGTTGCGGCCTGTTGCGTAGGGGTGAACGTCACGGTACGCGTAGCGCCGGGTTTAATGACCCCCTGCGGACCGCCGTCGACCTCACCCGGAATATCCAGACCGTGCCAGTGCACAGTTGTCTCTTCAGAGAGCTGATTGTGAATATCGACGGTAACCGCTTTCCCTTGTTGCAGCTGCAATGCCGGACCAAGCAAATTGCCGTTATAGCCCCAGGTTGCAGCGTTATGCGGGCCAAACTGCGTTTTACCGCTTTGCACCGTCAACGCGATACGGCTCCGGGAATCCGCGGTTAACAAATTGGGGACAGGTAAGGCCGGGCGATCGGCGGCCAGCACGCCACGACTCCATAACGGTAAGGCGCTGGCGACCCCCACGGCGGTAGCTAATTTGATAAATTCACGACGTTGCATCTGCACTCCCTTTTCGACGACTGGTGATTAATTGAGCTTAAACCTTTCCCTTACCGGAAGGTCAAGCATAATCCCTTTAATAAAGCCCTGCGCACCTCTAAGAAGTGTGCTAACGTTGAATTTCGTGGATGCATTGGTAACTAAAATGAAGACGTTATTCAGAATTGTGGTACTTGGATCGCTGCTTGCTCTTTCCTCTAACAGCTACGCACTGAGCGAATCCGAGGCCGAAGATATGGCCGATCTGACGGCGGTATTTGTCTTTCTGAAAAACGACTGTGGTTACCAGAATTTGCCGAACCAGCAGATTCGCCGAGCTTTGGTCTTTTTTGCCCAGCAAAATCAGTGGGATCTCAGCAACTACGACACCTTTAACATGAAAGCGCTCGGGGAAGACAGCTACCGTGATTTGAGCGGCATTCGCATTCCCACCTCCAAAAAATGCAAAGCGCTGGCTCGCGATTCCCTGAGCCTTCTCGCCTACGTCAAGTAAGACCTTCTGCTGAAATAACGACCGTGCATCGCCGGTCATTGTTAGCTATGATGTTGCGCCCATTTTAAAGGGGTGTTAACGAAGGAGGGTTCAGCCCATGGCCGATAACAAGGTGTGGCATGAAACGCTGCACGACCAGTTTGGTCAGTACTTTGCCGTTGAAAACGTGCTCTATCACGAGAAAACGGATCACCAGGATCTCATCATCTTTGAGAACGCCGCCTTTGGCCGCGTGATGGCACTCGACGGCGTGGTGCAAACCACCGAGCGCGATGAGTTTATCTACCACGAGATGATGACCCACGTTCCCCTGCTGGCTCACGGCCACGCAAAACACGTGCTGATCATCGGCGGCGGCGACGGCGCGATGCTGCGCGAAGTCAGCCGTCATAAGAGCATTGAAACCATCACGATGGTGGAAATCGATGCGGGCGTGGTGTCATTCTGCCGCCAGTATCTGCCCAACCACAGCGCGGGCAGCTACGACGATCCGCGCTTCACGTTGGTTATCGACGACGGCGTTAATTTTGTCAGCCAGACAACGCAAACGTTTGATGTGATCATCTCCGACTGTACCGATCCGATTGGTCCAGGCGAAAGCCTGTTCACCTCAGCATTTTATGAGGGCTGCAAACGCTGCCTGAATCCTGGCGGCATTTTCGTCGCACAGAACGGGGTTTGCTTCCTGCAGCAGGATGAAGCGCTCGACAGCCATCGCAAGCTCAGCCACTACTTTGGCGATGTAAGCTTCTATCAGGCGGCTATCCCGACCTATTACGGCGGCATCATGACCTTCGCCTGGGCGACGGATAACGAAGCACTGCGCCACCTCTCGGCCGAAATCATTCAGGCACGCTTCCACCAGGCCGGACTGATCTGCCGCTACTACAACCCGGCTATTCACACCGCGGCCTTTGCGCTCCCGCAATACCTGCAGAACGCGCTCTCTGCAACGCAGGAGGTGAACCCAATTGAAAAAGCTTAAGCTGCACGGCTTTAACAACCTGACCAAAAGCCTGAGTTTTTGTATTTACGATATCTGCTACGTGAAAACGGCAGAAGAGCGCGATGGCTACATCGCCTATATCGATGAACTCTACAATGCCAACCGTCTGACGGAGATCCTGTCAGAAACCTGTTCGATTATCGGCGCGAATATTCTCAACATCGCGCGCCAGGATTACGAGCCGCAGGGCGCAAGCGTCACCATTCTGGTGAGCGAAGAGCCGGTTGACCCCAAACTTATCGATCCTTCCGAGCACCCCGGTCCGCTGCCGGAAGCGGTGGTCGCCCATCTCGATAAAAGCCATATCTGCGTACACACCTATCCGGAGAGTCATCCGGAAGGCGGCCTGTGTACCTTCCGCGCCGATATTGAAGTCTCGACCTGCGGGGTGATTTCTCCGCTCAACGCGCTGAACTATCTTATCCACCAGCTGGAGTCCGATATCGTGACCGTCGACTACCGCGTGCGTGGCTTTACCCGCGATGTGAACGGTATGAAGCACTTTATCGACCACGAAATTAACTCCATTCAAAATTTTATGTCGGACGACATGAAAGCGCTGTATGACATGATGGATGTGAACGTCTATCAGGAAAACATCTTCCACACCAAGATGTTACTTAAGGAATTCGACCTGAAGCACTACATGTTCCACACCCGGCCGGAAGATTTAAGCGAAGCCGAACGCCAGGCCATCGCTGACCTGCTGTGGAAAGAGATGCGTGAGATTTACTACGGCCGCAATATTCCGGCCGTATAAGTTTTCGGGGAGCAGGGAAGCTCCCGCCAGGTTACTTCTGCTGCATAAAGGCGCGGTACGCCGTTACAACCTGAAGGAAGTCCTCCACGCCGCACATTGACAGGCTTTCCTCGTCGTAATAGCTCATGCCCTCTTCCATTTCATCACCGGAAAACTCCAGCTGATTGGCGCGAACCATCACTTCTTCGCCGTCCATCCAGACCGTGTATTCGTGGCCCGAGCGCTGCCATGAGTTTTCGGTGCCCTTTACCGTCTGCGCCGCCGCTTCCACTTCATCGAGCAGTGAGAGGTTCTCTCTTACTTCTTCGTTAAACCAGTGCCCAACCGCTTCGTGGCCCATCGACATACGCACTTTCACCACCCCGGTGATGTCGCGCAGAAATTCGTAATCCATGGTGTTTTCCTCTGCAAAGCCATTGCCGTAATTATCGCAGTTGGCGGAGAGAAAAAAAGCGGGACGGGTGTCAGGAGTGGAAAATAAAAACCCCGAATGACAGGTTCGGGGTTTTGTAGGCCGGGTAAGCACGCTGCCACCCGGCAAAAAAGGAGATGTGCGGCCTGATGCCCTCACCCCAGCCCTCTCTCACAGGGAGAGGGTGCAAACACTTAAAACCGTCTCCATAGAGACGGTTTTGCAGTTTATACAGCCGTCTGGAAAATCACGCCGTCGGCTTTCTCGGTGTACTGAGAGAGCTGGTCGAAATTCAGATAGCGGTAGGTGTCAGCTGCGGTTTTATCAACCTGCGCCACAAACGTCTGGTACTCTTCCGGCGTTGGCAGTTTGCCAATC
This sequence comes from Scandinavium sp., assembly GCF_032012665.1. Lineage (NCBI taxonomy): Bacteria > Pseudomonadati > Pseudomonadota > Gammaproteobacteria > Enterobacterales > Enterobacteriaceae > Scandinavium > Scandinavium sp. The sequence goes on along the minus strand of NZ_DALZVG010000005.1, from coordinate 168,218 downwards.
AGCGCCGCAACGGCCGCCAGCTCCGCAGAAGCGAGGTAGACGTTCGCGCCAGTACCGAGACGGTTCGGGAAGTTACGGGTTGAAGTGGACACCACCGTCGCACCGTCTGCCACACGAGCCTGGTTACCCATGCACAGGGAGCAGCCCGGGATCTCAATACGCGCACCGCTCTTACCGAAGACGCTGTAGTAGCCCTCTTCCGTCAGCTGTGCCGCATCCATACGGGTTGGCGGAGCCACCCACAGACGCGTCGGCAGCTGGCCTTTGTGCGTATCCAGCAGTTTACCGGCGGCACGGAAGTGGCCAATGTTGGTCATGCAGGAACCGATGAACACTTCGTCGATCTTGTCGCCCTGCACGTCAGACAGCAGACGCGCGTCGTCCGGATCGTTCGGCGCACAAAGGATTGGCTCTTTGATATCCGCCAGATCGATGTCGATCACCGCCGCATACTCGGCGTCAGCGTCGGCTTCCAGCAGCTGCGGATCCGCCAGCCATTTTTCCATGCCCTGGATACGGCGCTCCAGCGTGCGGCGGTCGCCGTAGCCTTCAGCAATCATCCACTTCAGCAGCACGATGTTAGAGTTCAGGTACTCTTCAATCGGCGCCTGATTCAGCTTGATGGTACAGCCCGCAGCAGAACGCTCGGCGGACGCATCAGTCAGTTCGAACGCCTGCTCAACTTTCAGATCCGGCAGACCTTCAATTTCCAGAATGCGGCCGGAGAAGATGTTCTTCTTACCTTTCTTCTCAACGGTCAGCAGACCCTGCTTAATGGCGTACAGCGGAATGGCGTGAACCAGATCGCGCAGGGTGATGCCCGGCTGCATTTTGCCTTTGAAGCGCACCAGCACGGATTCCGGCATATCGAGCGGCATCACGCCAGTCGCAGCGGCAAACGCCACCAGGCCAGACCCCGCCGGGAAGGAGATGCCGATTGGGAAACGGGTATGGGAATCACCGCCGGTGCCAACGGTATCCGGCAGCAGCATACGGTTCAGCCAGGAGTGGATGACGCCATCGCCAGGACGCAGAGAAACACCGCCGCGGTTCATGATGAAATCAGGCAACGTATGATGCGTGGTTACGTCAACCGGCTTCGGATACGCCGCAGTATGGCAGAAGGACTGCATCACCAGATCAGAAGAGAAGCCCAGGCAGGCCAGGTCTTTCAGTTCATCACGGGTCATTGGGCCGGTGGTGTCCTGAGAACCCACGGAGGTCATCTTCGGCTCACAGTAGGCACCCGGACGGATACCCGCCACGCCGCAGGCGCGACCAACCATTTTCTGAGCCAGAGAGAAGCCGCGGCTGCTTTCTGCCACGTCTTTCGCCTGACGGAAAACATCGCTGTGCGGCAGGCCCAGCGCTTCACGCGCTTTGGTCGTCAGGCCACGGCCGATAATCAGCGGAATACGGCCACCGGCGCGCACTTCGTCGATCAGCACGTCGGTTTTCAGCTCAAAGCTTGCCAGCAGCTCATTGGTTTCGTGGTTACGTACTTCGCCTTTGAACGGATAGACGTCAATGACGTCGCCCATGTTCAGGTTGTTCACGTCCACTTCAATTGGCAGTGCGCCCGCATCTTCCATGGTGTTAAAGAAGATGGGTGCAATTTTCCCGCCCAGGCACAGGCCGCCGCCGCGCTTGTTCGGCACGTGCGGAATATCATCGCCCATGAACCACAGCACGGAGTTAGTGGCAGATTTACGCGAAGAACCGGTGCCAACCACGTCGCCCACATACGCCAGAGGGAAGCCTTTTTTCTGCAGCGCTTCGATCTGTTTGATTGGGCCAACAACGCCCGGCTGATCCGGCTCAATGCCTTCGCGGGCGTTTTTCAACATTGCCAGCGCGTGCAGAGGGATATCAGGACGAGACCACGCATCCGGCGCCGGGGAGAGGTCATCAGTGTTAGTTTCGCCGGTGACTTTGAAGACGGTGACGGTCATTTTTTCAGCAAGCGCTGGACGGTTCAGGAACCACTCAGCATCGGCCCAGGACTGCATCACCTGCTTCGCGTAGGCGTTGCCCGCTTTGGCTTTCTCTTCCACATCATAGAAGTTGTCAAACATCAGCAGGGTATGGGACAGCGCTTTGGCGGCAATCGGTGCCAGCTTCTCGTTATCCAGCGCGTCAATCAGCGGATGAATATTGTAGCCCCCCTGCATGGTACCCAGCAGTTCGATAGCTTTTTCAGGGGTAACCAGTGGGGAGGTGGCGTCGCCTTTGGCGACAGCGGCAAGGAATCCGGCTTTCACGTAGGCGGCTTCGTCTACGCCCGGCGGTACACGGTTAATTAACAGGTCTAACAGGAATTCTTCTTCGCCCGCAGGCGGTGCTTTCAGCAGCTCAACCAGTGCGGCCATTTGGGTTGCATCTAACGGTTTTGCAACAATCCCCTCGGCGGCACGCTCAGCTACGTGCTTACGGTATTCTTCTAGCACGACGGTTCTCCTCGCTCTCATTGTCATATGCGGCCGGCGTTCTCTTCACGCTCCTGTGAGACAGCAGTTTGTAGGGTACATGCCCGATACCGCGTCGGGCAGCATAGCAGGATTTCCGGGGGGTGTTAATCTGTTTACAAAAAAGCAACATTAAAATTTTGCTGAATCGTTAAGGACAGCATAAAGCCATTTCAAACCTACATTCTGGACACAATAATCTCACCTGGTTACGCACCTTATCTCGCACTGCTTTGCGGTGCCGGATTGCTGCTGGCAACCCTCTCATCCTCCCTCTTCATAAACTTTCCTGCTGACGAGCGCCCCCTCACTCTGTGATACTGGCACGCTTGTGGACAGTAAAAGGGTGAGTGCAGGATGACAACAAAACGCGCGTTTCTTCTGCGTGGCCTGGCGACCTGGCTGGTCGTCAGCCTGTTGTGCTGCGCCCTGCTCTACGCCGAACAGATCCGCCGCCAGTACTGGCAGTTTGACCGCGCCTTCACCTCGTTGTTTAGTACCATCAATACCGCACTAACTCAGAATGAGTCGGTCATTCCTGTTCTCAGTGGTGATGACAATCTGGCGCGACTGCAACAAAAGTTCCCGCAAATCCAGGCGCTGGAGAAAACCATCGCCCTCCCTCTGAATGCGCCGCGCGTGGAGAAGCTCTCACCGACAAGCTACTGGCTGTACAATCCTTACCGCCAGATTCGGGTACGTATCAACCTTGCCCCTTTCCTGTACTCAGCTTCACATTTTTCAACCGTGCGTCTCAGCATGACAACACCATCAGCGCTGCAACAGGAGCGTTGGCACTGGACGCGGCAGTTTCAGCAGCACTTTCAGCCCTTTACCCTGCAGGCGAGCGCCACGCCGCAGTGGTTTGCCGTCGCCTGGCTACCCCATCTGCTTATCGCCCTCGGCTGGGGAGTTATTGTCTGCCTGCTGATGCTCACGCTGTGGGGGCGCAAGCAGCAGCAATCTGACCGCCAGCGGGCCGATTATTATCAGCATGCCCGGCTGAACACGCTCGGCGAAATGGCCGCGGGCGTCGTGCATGAAATCAACCAGCCGCTGACGGCCACGCAGATGTGGCTGCAGGGCGGCATGCGTCAGCTCGATAACGGGAAATCAGAAGAAGTCAGGCACGCAATGCGCTCGGCCCTCACGCAGACCCAGAGAATCAGCGAGCTACTGACCCGCTTTCGCGCCCACCTGAGCCAGGAGGACGTGACGCTCACAGCGGTGAACCTGCCGCAAAGCTGGCTGCGCGTCGGCAATTTGCTGGAGCACGAGCCTGGCACAAAACTTATCCGCATCACCCACGCCTTCCAGGCGCTCGAGATCCGGGCAGACCACCTGTGGCTTGAACAGGTGCTGCACAATTTACTCAACAACGCGATTCAGGCACAGCTTTCGCGCGGAAAAGGCTGGGTCCACATTACCAGCGAGGCGGAAGGCGATCGGGTTCGCGTCACGCTCACCGATGGCGGTCCGGGATTCAGCCCGGAGGCGCTGAAGCTCGCTCTGATGCCGCTCTACACGGAGCGAGAAGGCGGGCTGGGGCTGGGACTCACGCTTTGTGAATCGCTGATGACGCGCATGAACGGCAGCCTGCAGCTGGGGAACAGGCCAGACGGCGGCGCGGAAATCAACCTGTGGTTTATTCGGGAGAGGTAATCAGACATGGACAACACTATCTACATCATTGACGACGACGCCTCGATTCGCGAGTCGCTGACGTTTCTCTTCTCTACGCTAAGCTGGCCGGTAGAGAACTTCGCGTCCATCGACGCATTCGCTACCGCCGCTGTTGTCTGCCCATGGGATCACCGGGTCGTCGGCAAGCGCGAAGCCAGAAATCAGCGTAGTGGCGAGTACTGCGGTAGTCAGAAATGTTTTCATGATGCACCTCATTAATAGTTTTTACGCTATAAGTTTAGTGCGTGACTATTTTCAGAGTAATGACGAGATGTTCGCAAATATTTATGCAGAAATGTTTTTAAATAAGTAAGTTACCGCTCCGCTTATCCCAGGCAAGCTTGCAGCAGAGATAAAAAAAGCGGCCCTGAGGCCGCTTCTTACATCCCGAAAACTTATTTCTTCTTCGCTTTCGGGTTTGGCAGGTCGGTGATGCTGCCTTCGAACACTTCTGCAGCCAGGCCCACTGACTCGTGCAGAGTCGGGTGAGCGTGGATGGTCAGTGCGATGTCTTCTGCATCACAGCCCATTTCGATAGCCAGACCGATTTCACCCAGCAGCTCGCCGCCGTTGGTACCGACAATCGCACCACCGATAACACGGTGAGTCTCTTTGTCGAAGATAAGCTTGGTCATGCCGTCTGCGCAGTCGGAAGCGATAGCACGACCAGAAGCAGCCCACGGGAAGGTGGCGGTTTCGTAGCTGATGCCTTTCTCTTTCGCTTCTTTCTCGGTCAGGCCAACCCAGGCAACTTCTGGCTCGGTATACGCGATAGATGGGATCACTTTCGGATCGAAGTAGTGCTTCATGCCGGCGATAACTTCAGCGGCAACGTGACCTTCGTGAACACCTTTGTGCGCCAGCATCGGCTGGCCGACGATATCGCCGATAGCAAAGATGTGCGGCACGTTAGTACGCAGCTGCTTGTCAACGCGGATGAAGCCACGGTCGTCCACTTCCACGCCAGCTTTGCCCGCGTCGAGGTTTTTACCGTTCGGTACACGACCGATTGCCACCAGCACTGCGTCATAACGCTGCGCTTCGGCAGGGGCTTTTTTGCCTTCCATGGAAACGTAGATACCGTCTTCTTTCGCTTCAACGGCGGTCACTTTGGTTTCCAGCATCAGGTTGAATTTCTTGCTGATGCGCTTGGTGAAGACTTTCACCACGTCTTTGTCGGCAGCCGGGATAACCTGGTCGAACATTTCAACCACGTCGATGTCTGAACCCAGTGCGTGATATACGGTACCCATTTCCAGACCGATGATACCGCCGCCCATCACCAGCAGACGTTTTGGAACGGTTTTCAGCTCCAGCGCATCGGTGGAATCCCACACGCGTGGATCTTCATGTGGAATGAACGGCAGTTCGATCGGACGGGAACCCGCCGCGATGATTGCATTGTCGAAGTTGATCACGGTTTTACCGTTCTCGCCTTCCACTTCCAGGGTGTTCGCCCCGGTGAATTTACCCAGACCGTTGACCACTTTCACCTTACGGCCTTTCGCCATACCCGCCAGACCACCGGTCAGCTGAGTGATCACTTTCTCTTTCCAGGTACGAATCTTGTCGATATCGGTTTTCGGCTCACCGAAGACGATACCGTGCTCCGCCAGCGCTTTGGCTTCTTCGATAACTTTGGCTACGTGCAGCAGCGCTTTAGAAGGGATACAGCCGACGTTCAGACAAACACCACCGAGGGTGCTGTAACGTTCGACGATGACGGTTTCCAGACCTAAATCAGCGCAACGGAAGGCAGCGGAGTAGCCTGCCGGGCCTGCCCCAAGTACCACGACCTGGGTTTTGATTTCAGTACTCATCATGACCTCTATGATTTTTTATCCGGCGGTCCCTGGTCTTATCGCCCATCATCCACCGGGACGTTCTATCCGCCCGTATTTTACAAAATTGTTAACAATTTTGAAACAACAAACGGCTCACGATTTGACGTTGTTCCAATAACCCCATAAAGCCAGGAGAGATTACCAGAAAAAAGCCGGCCGACTGGCCGGCTTTTCGCTTACATCACCAGACGGCGAATGTCGCTCAACATGTTGTTGATGATGGTGATGAAACGCGCACCATCAGCCCCGTCGATCACGCGGTGGTCGAAGGAGAGAGACATCGGCATCATCAGACGCGGCGTGAACTCTTTCCCGTTCCACACTGGCTCCATCGCGGACTTGGAAACACCGAGGATAGCCACTTCCGGCGCGTTGACGATTGGCGCGAAGTGCGTTGTCCCGATACCGCCCAGGCTGGAGATGGTGAAGCATCCGCCTTGCATTTCGCCAGCGGTCAGCTTGCCGTCGCGAGCTTTTTTGGAGATAGCCATCAGTTCGCGGGACAGTTCGGTGATGCTCTTCTTGTTCACATCTTTGAACACCGGAACCACCAGACCGTTTGGCGTATCTACCGCCACGCCGATGTTGATGTATTTTTTCAGCGTCAGCTTCTGGCCGTCTTCGGACAGGGAGCTGTTGAAGCGAGGCATCTGCTCAAGCGCTGCGGCAACGGCTTTCATGATGAAGACCACTGGAGTGAATTTCACGTCCAGCTTGCGCTTCGCGGCTTCTTCGTTCTGCTGCTTACGGAACGCTTCCAGATCGGTGATATCGGTTTTGTCGAAGTGCGTAACGTGCGGGATCATCACCCAGTTACGGCTCAGGTTCGCGCCAGAAATTTTCTGGATACGGCCCATTTCCACTTCTTCGATTTCGCCAAACTTGCTGAAGTCCACTTTCGGCCATGGCAGCATGCCTGGCAGACCGCCGCCGGTAGCAGCTGGTGCAGATTCAGCGCGTTTCACTGCGTCTTTCACGTAAGCCTGAACGTCTTCGCGCAGGATGCGGCCTTTACGACCGGAGCCTTTTACTTTCGCCAGGTTAACGCCGAATTCGCGCGCCAGACGGCGAATCAGCGGAGTCGCGTGAACGTAAGCGTCGTTCTCAGCAAACTCAGATTTGCCTTCCGCTTTCGCAGCTGGTGCTGCGGCAGGTGCAGACTGAGTCGGTGCCGGAGCGGCAGCCGCTGGTGCAGCAGCCGGAGCCGCGGCAGGCGCAGCGCCTTCCACTTCAAACACCATAATCAGGGAGCCGGTTTTCACTTTGTCGCCGGTGCTGATTTTGATTTCTTTAACGGTGCCCGCGAACGGTGCCGGAACCTCCATAGAAGCTTTGTCGCCTTCTACGGTGATCAGTGACTGCTCAGCGGCAACTTTGTCGCCCACTTTCACCATCACTTCGGTCACTTCAACTTCGTCACCGCCGATGTCCGGTACGTTCACTTCTTTAGCGCCGGAAGCCGCTGGTGCAGCCGCCGCTGTCGGAGCAGCAGCCTGAGCCGGTGCCGCGCCCGCTACTTCGAAGACCATGATCAGGGAGCCAGTAGACACTTTGTCACCGGTGCTGATTTTGATCTCTTTCACCACGCCCGCGAACGGTGCTGGCACTTCCATAGAAGCTTTGTCGCCTTCTACGGTGATCAGGGATTGTTCAGCGGCAACGGTGTCGCCCACTTTCACCATGATCTCGGTGACTTCAACTTCGTCACCGCCGATGTCAGGCACGTTCACGTCTTTCGCTGCTGCGGCAGCTGCTGGAGCAGCGGCGGCCGGAGCGGCTTCTTTCTTCTCTTCCTGCGCAGGTGCAGCAGCTGCTGCACCGTCGGCGGAATCGAAAATCATAATCAGTTTGCCGGTCTCGGTTTTGTCGCCGACAGAGACCTTGATCTCTTTCACGACGCCAGCCTGCGGAGACGGGACTTCCATAGAGGCTTTGTCGCCTTCTACGGTGATCAGCGACTGTTCTGCTTCAACTTTGTCGCCCACTTTGACCAGAATCTCGGTGATTTCAACTTCATCAGCCCCGATGTCCGGTACGTTGATTTCGATAGCCATTATTCTTTTACCTCTTACGCCAGACGCGGGTTAACTTTTTCTGCATCGATGTTGAATTTGGTGATCGCATCCGCCACCACTTTCTTGTCGATTTCGCCACGTTTAGCCAGTTCGCCCAGGGCCGCAACCACAACATAAGAAGCATCAACTTCGAAGTGGTGACGCAGGTTTTCACGGCTGTCGGAACGACCGAAGCCATCGGTACCCAGTACGCGGTAATCATCAGCCGGTACGTAGGTACGAACCTGTTCAGCGAACAGTTTCATATAGTCAGTGGATGCCACCGCCGGTGCATCGTTCATCACCTGAGCGATGTACGGAACGCGCGGAGTTTCCATTGGGTGCAGCATGTTCCAGCGCTCACAGTCCTGACCATCGCGGGCCAGTTCGGTGAAGGAGGTGACAGAGTACACGTCAGAGCCCACGCCGTAGTCTTTCGCCAGGATCTGAGCGGCTTCACGCACGTGACGCAGGATAGAACCGGAGCCCAGCAGCTGAACTTTACCTTTGCTACCTTCAACGGTTTCGAGTTTGTAGATACCTTTACGGATACCTTCCTCAGCACCTTCCGGCATCGCCGGCATGTGGTAGTTTTCGTTCAGGGTGGTGATGTAGTAGAACACGTTCTCTTGTTTCTCACCGTACATACGGACCAGACCGTCGTGCATGATCACGGCGACTTCGTAGGCGTAAGACGGGTCATAAGAGATACAGTTCGGGATAGTCAGAGACTGAATGTGGCTGTGACCATCTTCATGCTGCAGACCTTCACCGTTCAGGGTGGTACGACCGGAGGTACCGCCAACCAGGAAGCCGCGAGCCTGCTGGTCACCCGCCTGCCAGCACAGATCGCCGATACGCTGGAAGCCGAACATCGAGTAGTAGATGTAGAACGGGATCATCGGCAGGTTGTTAGTGCTGTAAGAAGTCGCTGCCGCGAGCCAGGATGCGCCTGCACCCAGTTCGTTGATACCTTCCTGCAGGATCTGACCTTTCTCGTCTTCTTTGTAGTAGGCAACCTGCTCACGGTCCTGCGGGGTGTACTGCTGGCCGTTGGAGCTGTAGATACCGATCTGACGGAACAGACCTTCCATACCGAAAGTACGCGCTTCGTCAGCCAGAATCGGAACCAGACGATCTTTGATAGACGGGTTCTTCAGCATCACGTTCAGGGCACGAACGAAAGCGATGGTAGTAGAAATTTCTTTGTTCTGCTCTTCGAGAAGCTGCTGGAAATCAGCCAGAGCAGGCATTTCCAGTTTCTCGGTAAATTTCACCTGACGGGATGGCAGGTAGCCGCCCAGTTTCTGACGCTGTGCGTGCAGATAGGTGTGTTCTTCAGAACCTTCAGGGAAGGTCACGTACGGCAGTTTTTCGATATCAGCATCGGATACCGGCACGTTGAAACGGTCACGGACGTAGCGTACGCCGTCCATGTTCATTTTCTTCACCTGGTGAGCGATGTTTTTACCTTCAGCGGAATCGCCCATGCCGTAACCTTTGATGGTGTGGGCCAGGATAACGGTCGCTTTACCTTTGGTGTCCTGTGCGTTTTTCAGCGCAGCATAGACTTTCTTCGGATCGTGGCCACCGCGGTTCAGGGCCCAGATCTGATCGTCAGTCCAGTCGGCAACCAGTGCGGCAGTTTCCGGATACTTACCGAAGAAGTGCTCACGCACGTAGGCGCCATTTTTGGATTTGAAGGTCTGGTAGTCACCGTCAACGGTTTCGTTCATCAGCTGAATCAGCTTACCGCTGGTGTCTTTACGCAGCAGCTCATCCCAACGGCCGCCCCACATCACTTTCACCACGTTCCAGCCAGCGCCCGCGAAGATGCCTTCCAGTTCGTTAACGATTTTGCCGTTACCGGTGACCGGGCCATCCAGACGCTGCAGGTTGCAGTTGATGATGAAGCAGAGGTTGTCCAGCTTGTCGCGGGTCGCGATGGTGATCGCACCTTTGGATTCTGGTTCGTCCATCTCGCCGTCGCCGAGGAAGGCATAAACGGTCTGCTGAGAGGTATCTTTCAGGCCACGGTGTTCCAGATATTTCAGGAACTTCGCCTGGTAGATCGCACCGATTGGGCCCAGACCCATGGAGACGGTCGGGAACTGCCAGAATTCTGGCATCAGTTTCGGGTGCGGATAAGAAGAGAGGCCTTTGCCGTGAACTTCCTGGCGGAAGTTGTTCATCTGCTCTTCGGTCAGGCGACCTTCAAGGAAGGCACGCGCGTAAACGCCCGGAGAGATGTGGCCCTGGAAGTACACCAGGTCGCCGCCGTCCTGTTCGGTACGGGCACGGAAGAAGTGGTTGAAGCACACTTCGTAAATGGTCGCAGAAGACTGGAAGGAGGACATGTGGCCACCCAGCTCCAGGTCTTTCTTCGACGCGCGCAGAACGGTCATGATCGCGTTCCAGCGGATAGCTGAACGAATGCGACGTTCCAGATCCAGATTACCCGGGTATTCCGGCTCATCTTCAACGGCAATCGTGTTCACATAATTGTTTGCCCCGGCACCAGCTGCCACGCTTACGCCGCCTTTGCGGGCTTCGGAAAGCAGTTGGTCAATCAGATACTGAGCGCGCTCAACACCTTCTTCACGGATGACCGATTCGATCGCCTGTAGCCAGTCGCGAGTTTCGATCGGATCCACGTCATTTTGTAAACGGTCTGACATGGGGGTATTCCTTATCTGTCTAATCGTTGATTTGTCTGGAACCTGTCCCATTGCGTTTTCGGCTAAAAGCGCAATAAGACAGGTTCTGCGTTTAGTTGCCGCGCTCTAAAAACTGGCGCTGAAAAAAATCGGTGTTGCTAGTCCTTTCGTTGCTGTAGGCGGCGAAGCGAGCGGTCTCGACGACTTTGCTCACGGCTGCGGTCCAGCAAGATTTCCTCAATGAAGGCCAGGTGACGGTGCGACGCTTCGCGCGCCTGCTCCGGCTCTCTGGCCATTATCGCCTCGAATACTCGGGTGCGATGGCTGCTGACCAGCGGGAGCATTTCCCGTCGGGCGTACAGCAATTCAAAGTTCTGTCGAACATTCTGCGCCAGCATCGGTTCCATGCAGCGAAGAAGATGAAGTAAGACCACATTATGAGCGGCTTCGGTGACGGCAATTTGATACTGGACGACGGCGCTGGATTCGGCATCAAGATCGCCAGACTGCTGAGCGATTTCAATGGCCTGATGCAGTTCGCGGATGCGTATGCGATCTTCATCATTCCCCCGCAACGCGGCATAATACGCGGCAATCCCTTCCAGAGCGTGGCGGGTTTCCAGCAGATCAAACTGGGATTCAGGGTGGTCGGCGAGCAATTCTACCAGCGGATCGCTGAAGCTCTGCCAGAGGCTACTTTGCACAAAGGTACCGCCGCCCTGGCGACGAAGCAGTAAGCCCTTCGCTTCGAGACGTTGGATCGCCTCGCGCAGTGAGGGACGGGAAACATCGAACTGTTTTGCCAGTTCGCGTTCAGGTGGAAGTTTTTCGCCGGGGCGCAGCGTCCCCTCAAGAATCAAAAACTCCAGCTGCTGCTCAATCACATCGGATAATTTTGGTTGGCGGATTTTGCTGTAGGCCATGGTTCCCTGTCTTAAGCCATTTACCCGGAGTCAATTGGTCTTACCAATTCAAAGTTCGTGACGGTAAAGTAACAAAGTATTCACCTTCTGTCCATACAGGTTTTGATTGAAATCAGTAAACCCGGCACTTTTTAACAACCTTACAGAAATAACGTTTCAGAAATGTAACTTTGCACAAATGTCACATTTACCCCTAAAGAGGCAGTTTTAACGTATGCGAAACGAAAAGCTGTGCAGCCTGAACCGATTCAATATGACGAAAAGTGCCTGAACAGACATAAAATTTCGCTAAAACGGTAAATACGAAAGGGATTGTTACCGCGATCCGGCATTTACATTTGGTTTCTTTTTACGCAACTCGTCAGCATCCCTGCACAAAGCAGGTGCATTCGGCGGCACTTACCACTATTCTTCCAGCTGCGGAAGACTTACACGCAACTTTCAGCCATCCGCTCTGTAAAATATAATGTACAGGATATGGAAGTTCATAATGACACGCGCTTAACCAAAGCGTAGAAAAAACAATCACTCACGAGGTTTCATAATGGAAGGTCAACAGCACGGCGAACAGCTGAAGCGCGGCCTTAAAAACCGCCACATTCAGCTTATTGCGCTGGGTGGAGCTATCGGAACGGGCCTGTTTCTGGGCAGCGCCTCCGTTATTCAATCCGCAGGGCCGGGGATCATTCTCGGTTATGCCATTGCAGGTTTCGTGGCCTTTCTGATCATGCGTCAGCTGGGCGAAATGGTGGTGGAAGAGCCGGTGGCCGGTTCCTTCAGCCACTTTGCCTATAAATACTGGGGCAACTTTGCCGGTTTCGCCTCTGGCTGGAACTACTGGGTGCTTTACGTGCTGGTGGCGATGGCGGAACTGACTGCGGTCGGCAAATATATCCAGTTCTGGTACCCGGAAATCCCAACCTGGGTCTCCGCCGCCGTCTTCTTCGTGGTCATCAACGCCATCAACCTGACCAACGTCAAAGTGTTTGGTGAGATGGAGTTCTGGTTCGCCATTATTAAAGTGGTCGCGGTCGTCGCGATGATCCTGTTCGGCGGCTGGCTGCTGTTCAGCGGTCACGGCGGCCCGCAGGCGACGGTTCGCAACCTCTGGGAACAGGGCGGCTTCCTGCCGCACGGCATTCAGGGGCTGGTGATGATGATGGCCATTATCATGTTCTCCTTCGGTGGACTGGAGCTGGTCGGTATCACAGCTGCGGAAGCAGACGATCCGCAGAAAAGCATCCCGAAAGCCACCAACCAGGTTATCTACCGCATCCTGATTTTCTATGTAGGCTCGCTGGCCGTACTGCTGTCCCTTCTGCCATGGACTCGCGTCACCGCGGACACCAGCCCGTTCGTACTGATTTTCCACGAGCTGGGTGACACCTTTGTGGCAAACGCACTGAACATCGTAGTCCTGACCGCGGCGCTCTCCGTGTACAACAGCTGCGTGTACTGCAACAGCCGTATGCTGTTCGGCCTGGCGCAGCAGGGCAACGCGCCGAAAGCGCTGACTAAAGTCGACAAGCGCGGCGTGCCGGTGAACACTATTCTGGTGTCTGCCGTATTTACAGCTCTGTGCGTGCTCATCAACTATCTGGCACCAGAATCTGCGTTCGGTCTGCTGATGGCGCTGGTCGTGTCTGCTCTGGTCATCAACTGGGCGATGATTAGCCTTGCGCATATGAAGTTCCGTAAGGCCAAGCAGAAGCAGGGTGTTACCACGCGCTTCCCTGCCCTGTTCTATCCGCTCGGAAACTGGATTTGCTTGTTCACCGTGGCAGCTGTGCTGGTGATCATGCTGATGACCCCGGGTATGGCGATTTCCGTGTATCTGATCCCGGCATGGATTGTGGTACTCGGCATTGGCTACGCGGTCAAACAAAGAGGGTCCAAAGCCGTCCGCGCTTAATCTCTTTACGCCTCTGTACCCCTTTGCGGGTACAGAGCGTTTCTCCCCCAGCAAAAGTGATGTACCATCCGAGGGTTGCAGCCATCAAAAGGACCCTTGTGACCGATGAAAAAGCCCCTGACGATCAAAGACATTGCTGAACTGGCTAACGTCTCCATCGCGACTGTTTCACGGGTACTGAACAACAACAGCTGGGTCTCGGATAAAACCCGGGAGAAAGTGCAGAAAGTGATCGACGAGCATCACTTCAGCCCGAACCTGATGGCCCGCAGCATGATTTCCCGCAAAAGCATGACGCTTGCCGTCGTCGTATCCGACATCACCAGCCCCTACTTCGCCACCCTGGTTGAACAAATCGAAAAAGCCTGCCAGCAGGCCGGGTACAAAATCGTGCTGTTCGATACACAGTCGGCCAATAAGCGCAGCGAATCGAGCCTGGTGATTGCCGAAGATCAGATATTCAGCACCATCATCGACAGCCAGCTCGATGGGGTGATCATCCTCGGCGGCAACATCGACTACCTGAAGATTCCGGAAGGCTATCTGGATGGTTTACAAAAGCTTATCGCCACGCTTCCGGTGATAGTCGTGGGCCGCAAACTCGCCCATTATGACTACACTTGCCTGGAGCGTGACCAGGTCAACTGCGTGAAAATGATCACCGAATACCTGCTGGAAAAGGGTCATCGAAACATCGCGTTTATTGGCGGCTCGCCGGGCGTGTATATGACAGGACAGCGCGTGAACGCCTTCCGTGAGACGCTACGCCAGGCTGGTATTTCGGCTGAAAACGCGCAGGTGATTGAAACTAACTTCTACGCCCAGCACGGCTATGAAGCGATTAAAAAATTGCTGGTATCGGGCCGGGCGCTGCCCCAGGCGCTGTTAGCAATTAACGATCGTGTGGCAATGGGCGCAATCCGCGCACTGAAGGATAACGGCATTAACGTACCGGAAAATATCGCCGTCGCCAGCTGCGAATGTTTTCCCGGCAGCGAATATTACGTCCCGCGCCTGACCACCGTCGACCATCAGAATAACGTGTTAGGTCAGCAGGTTATCCAGCAGATGATGACTTTGTTGCAGGACATGCTGCCGGAATCGCCGGCGATCCCTCCCCTGTTAGTTGCGGGCGAATCCGCCTGAATGCCTTGCCGGATAGCGCTTGCGCTTATCCGGCCTACAACAGCTCACCATCGTCATTCACAGGCCTGCACAAGCGTTAGCGCCGCCGGGCATTTCCCTGCTCTGCACACAAAATATTCCGATCTTCATCACAAATCCTCATACGTAAAATTGACCCACTAATTTGCCCGATCATATTTTACTGAAAACGTTTTCAGTTTTTTTCAGCAGCGAGGGCACTATGAAACCGACCATGATGACTTACATCCACGAAGAGCACGCGACGCTTGCGGCCATCCTGGATAACTACCCGGCGTCCATTCCGGCTATCGAAGACGAAAGCGAATGGCTGCTGTTGGCTACCGGCTCAAGCGTCAACGCTGCCGTCAGCGCGAAGTACTACATTGAGAGCCTGTCAGAGGTGCGCGTTACCATTGCCGAGCCGTTCCACTACCAGCATTTTGAGAAGCACAACCCGGCAATCCGCACGGTGATTGCCGTTTCCCAGAGCGGCGAAAGCACCTCAACCCTCCACGCGCTGGCGCAGCTGAAAAAACAGTTCCCGGTAAAAACCGTCGGTCTGACCAGCAAGCCGCAGAGCGAACTGGCGAAAACAGCGGATACCTTCGTACAGTTGGATATCGGTGAAGAGCGCGTGGGCTACGTCACTAAAGGCTACGTCGCCACCATTCTGACTCTGATGCTGATGGGCCTGCGCCATGCGCATGCAGCAGGTGCGATCGACGATGCCCGCGAAGGAAGAGAACTGGCCATCCTGCGCGAAGCGGTGCAGGCCATTCCGTCCATTATCGATACCACCGAATCGTTCTTCTCTCGCTGGGAAGACGATCTTGTTTCCTCCCCGCGCTTCACCTGCATCGGTTACGGCCCGGCCGTTGGCGTGTGCATGGAGATGGCGACCAAATTCACCGAAACCGTGCGCGTGCCTTCTCAGGGAATTGAAATGGAAGTCTTTATGCACGGCCCGTATTTCGAAATTAACCCGCAGCACCGTCTGTTTTTCCTCGACGTGCCGAGCGTAGCGCAGGAACGCCTGAGGCTATTACGGGAATACGAGAAGCGACACACGCAGTACGTTTACACGCTCACGCCTGGGCAGAGTGAAGACCCGCATACGCTGGCGCTAAACGTTGACTCACCGGAAAACGTATTGCCGCTGCTGATGATTATTCCGTTCCAGATCCTCGCGCATCACATCGCCGAAGGGAAAGGCAACAACCTGCCGCAGCGCATCTTCACGGATTTCGGCGTGGCGGTAAAAAGCAAAACGAAACCTGGCGACTACGCCTGATTAGCCGACCGTACCCTCTGAATGAAAAGGTGCTTCACCATGGCGACTTCATACTTACCCGTTGCAGAGCAGATCCTCGCCGCCGTTGGCGGTAAGGAAAATGTGGTTCACGCCACCCATTGTGCCACCCGGCTGCGCCTGAACCTGAAAGACGACTGCCATATTAATGAGGAGCAGCTTTATAAGCTGCCGGAAGTGGTCAAGTTGGTGAATAACGGCAGCCAGTTCCAGATAGTGATTGGTCCGAAAGTGGAGAAAGTCTTCGCGGCGCTGGGCACGTTGTTGACAAACGATAGCGCTCCTGCTGAACAGCCCATGCAAAAAAGCTCGCCACTCAATCGGCTGTTGGCGACACTTTCCGCCATCTTCACGCCGTACATCGGTGTGCTGGCGGGCGTAGGCGTGGTGAAAGGCCTTGTCGTGCTGTTGCAAACGATGGAGCTTATCTCGACGAAATCCTGGCTGTTTATTGTACTCAATGCGCTCTCCAGCGGCGTGTTCGTGATGCTGCCGCTGTTTATTGCCGTCACCGCTGCCGATAGGTTCAAAACAAGCCGCTTTACCGCGTTGGCGTTAACTGCGGCGATGATTTTCCCCCTGACCGACGCCGCCACGCCGAACAGCATTGAGATTTTCCACCTGACCTTTCCGCTGAAAATTTATGGTGGCGCGGTGATCCCGGCAATTTTTGCCGTCTGGTTCCTGAGCTACGTCGAACGCTGGTTTAAGAAGATGATCCCGGAAGTGGCGGCGCTGGTGTTTGTGCCTTGCCTGTCGCTGCTGGTATGCGGGTTTGTGGTCTTTACCGTGATTGGTCCGATTGCCGATTACGTGGGGATCGGCATCGCCAACGGCTACACCTGGCTATACAACCTGAGTCCGGTGCTTTCCGGTGCGCTGCTGGCAGGGATTGGACAGCTGTTCGTGGTGTTCGGCGTGCACTGGGGCATCATCCCGATTGCGCTCATCAACATGCAGGTGAACGGCTACGACACGGTGATGGCGATGTTTATGTCGGCGGTGATGGGCCAGTTCGGAGCGGCGTTCGGGGCTATCTTTATCGCCCGTAACCTGAAGGACAAACAGCTCGCGATTTCCGCATCCGTTTCCGCGTTCTTCGGCATCACCGAACCGGCGCTGTACGGCGTGAACCTGAAGTACCGCATGCTGTTTATTTTCGGCTGCATCGGGGCTGCACTTGGCGGGGCGATCACCGGGTTCCTGCGGGTGAAAACCTACAGCTTCCTGCCGGTACTGAACGTCTTTGAACTGGGGCTGTTCAGCGGCCCCGATTCGAAAGCCATCTATGAGGTGATTGCGATTGTCGTCGCCTTTAGCGTTCCGGCAATCCTGACCATCCTTTATGGCAAAAGCCGCGTGCTGGTGCCCGCTACCGACCTGCGCTGATTAGCCGTCGTGGTGAAAAGTTTGCAGGCCGCACCAGGCGGCCTGCAAATCAAACCAGCGCCCCGTAAATCGTCAGCAGCGCCATGATAACAACGGTGACGTAAGAGGCCTTCTTCGCCATCGACACCGCCGCCTTTGGCGTTTCAACCTTATCGACATGTGGCTCACGGGCCAGCGAGAACTGCGCCAGCTGGGTCAGCACCTGATACTGAGAGGAGTGACGATCGCCGAGCGAGGCAAACCACGCCGGAAGCGCTTTCTCGCCGTGACCAATCAACGCATACACCACGCCGACCAGGCGGACCGGCAGCCAATCCAGAACGTGAAGAATGGCATCCACGCCCGACTGCTGGCGATCGCGCGGCGTCTGATAGCGCGCCAGCCAGCTTTGCCAGGCTCGCAGGAAAGCGTAGCCCATCAGCGTGACCGGCCCCATCGGCCCGCCAACCACAAACCAGAACAGCGGCGCGAGATAAAAACGGTAGTTAATCCACAGCAGCGCGTTTTGCAGCTCACGCAGATACTCGCGTTCATCACAGCCCGGCGGCACGCCGTGAATCAACGTCAGCTCGCTCGCCATTGCGTCTCGTGCATGGGCATCATCTCGTGATGCGGCTTTAAGATAGGCGTGATAATGCATCCGCACTTTCCCGGCACCGATACACAGCACGCCGAGCAGGATCCACACCACCAGCACTGGCACGTTAAACAGTGCGCCCTGCAGACCACTCAGCAGCAGCCAGACGATCGCCATTGCAACAGCGGTCATCAGCAGCGTCACCACAAAAGAATACGTTTTGACGCGACGGAACAGCACCTCCAGACGGTGATCGAGCTGCCAGTGCTCACCCAGCTTGAACAGACGTTCGGCAATCAGTACCAACAGAGTGGTAAACAGCGTCATCTCATCTCCTTATCTGACGGAAGGCTCACCAGAGCGCGGAAGCGTGCCCAGTCAAACGCCGGGCCAGGATCGGTTTTGCGCACAGGGGCAATGTCGGAATGGCCCGTCATATGCGTGGCAATCGCCGGATACATCGTCGACAGCAACCTGGCAACGGCTGCAAGCTGCTGATATTGCTCATCGGTATAGGCCAGAGTATCCGTGCCTTCCAGTTCAATGCCAATCGAAAAATCATTACATCTTTCTCGCCCCTGATAGCTCGATACGCCCGCATGCCACGCACGTTTATCAAAAGGAACATACTGCACGATTTCGCCGTCGCGGCGAATCAGGCAATGGGCAGAGACCCGTAAATGAGCGATTTCGGCAAAGAAAGGATGTGCATTTGGATCGATTGTTCCGGTGAATAATGCATCAATCCAGGGACCGCCAAATTCGCCGGGCGGCAGGCTGATATTATGCACCACCAGAAGCGTCGGGGCTTCATCATCCGGGCGGCAATCATAATGCGGCGAAGGGACGCGGCGGGCTTCGTCCAGCCAGCCATCGTGCAACTGCATGCAGGCTCTCCTTAATCTATGGTGCTGAAATCCGGTTCAGAGTAGCATGTTTATAACTTATGATTCCTTACCATTTGGAGTTTTATCATGCCGCCTCGCCGCTACAATCCTGAGCATCGTCGTGACGCGCTGCTGGAACGTATTAACCTTGATATCCCTGCTGCCGTCGCCCACGCGCTACGTGAAGATTTAGGCGGTGAAGTGAATGCCGCGAACGACATCACGGCCCAACTGTTACCTGAAGATTCGCGTTCTCATGCGGTGGTGATCACCCGTGAAGCTGGCGTATTTTGCGGCAAACGCTGGGTAGAGGAAGTGTTTATTCAGCTCGCAGGCAGCGAAGTTGCCCTGACATGGCACGTGGAAGATGGCGACGTACTGATCGAAAACCAGCCGCTGTTCGAACTGAATGGCCCCTCCCGCTTGTTGTTAACCGGCGAGCGTACGGCGCTCAATTTCGTGCAAACACTTTCCGGCGTCGCAAGCACCGTGCGCCGCTATGTTGATTTGCTGGAAGGCACCAAAACTCAGTTGCTCGACACCCGTAAAACCTTACCCGGCCTGCGCACTGCCCTGAAGTACGCCGTGCTCTGCGGTGGCGGCGCCAACCATCGCCTGGGATTATCCGACGCGTTTCTGATCAAAGAGAACCACATCATTGCGTCTGGCTCCGTGCGCCAGGCCGTCGAGAAAGCCTTCTGGCTGCACCCGGACGTGCCGGTAGAAGTGGAAGTGGAAAGTCTTGAAGAACTCCAGGATGCCCTGAAGGCCGGGGCAGATATCATCATGCTGGATAACTTCGAAACCGAACAGATGCGCGAAGCAGTGAAGCTGACTAACGGTCAGGCACGGCTGGAAGTGTCCGGTAACGTCACTTTCGACACCATCCGTGAATTTGCCGAAACTGGTGTGGATTATATTTCTGTGGGCGCGTTGACCAAGCACATTCAGGCGCTCGATCTTTCCATGCGCTTTAAGTAAAACCTGGAGATGCGAAGGGGATATCTCGATCCCCTTCGCAGCTTTTCGCAACACTGCTGCAAGTCATGAAATAATTCAGAAGCCCCCTTCCCGATTTCCTTTTTGCCTTTCGCTATTTCCTGCCGCTGCCGTCTACAGTGCTCCCGTCAAACTAAGGAGCAACTTATGGATAAACAGCAAGGATTCACCCTGATTGAGCTGATGGTCGTCATCGGTATTATCGCCATTCTCAGTGCCATCGGCATTCCGGCCTACCAGAACTACCTGCGCAAAGCCGCGCTAACCGACATGCTGCAAACTTTTGTACCCTATCGAACCGCGATCGAGCTATGCGCGCTCGATCATGGCGGGATCGCCCCCTGTGACGGAAGCAGTAACGGCATTCCTGCGCCAGCCACCAGCCGCTATGTTTCTGCCATGGAGATCGCTCAGGGCACCGTTACCTTAACAGGCCAGGAGAGCCTCAACGGACTAAGCGTGACGCTAAAGCCAGTCTGGAGCGATGCTAACGGCATAACCGGTTGGCAGAGAACCTGCAACATAGCCAGCGACAGCGCGCTTAAGCAGGCCTGCGAAGACGTTTTCCGCTTTGACGCAGCCTGAGGATGCGAGGATGAATCACGATCAGCTCGTCACACTTTGTCAGCGGCACCGTGCCGTGCTGCTGAGTAACGACGACCAGATGCTGAGCATTGCCGTTGTCGGTTCGCCGCCCGTTGAACTCATGGACGCACTGCGTTTTGCCACTCACAAGCGGATAGACATCGAATGCTGGGAACAGACGCGGATGGACAAACATCTGCATACCGCCCTGGAGTCTCACCTGCCCATAGCGCGCGATGACACGGGCAACATCGTTGAGCTGCTGAACCAGACGTTTGAGCAGGCGTTACAGCAGCGGGCATCGGACATACACTTTGAACCTGGCGAAGAAGTCCTTCGCATACGTTTACGGGTAGACGGCGTGCTGCACGCCCTCCCAGCTTTCTCACCCATGCTAAGCAACCCATTGATTGCCCGCCTCAAAGTATTGGGCAATCTGGATATTGCCGAGCGAAGGCTGCCGCAGGACGGACAATTTACCGTTGATATTGCCGGACGCAGCGTCTCCTTTCGTATCGCCACGCTCCCGTGTCGCGGCGGAGAAAAAGTCGTACTGCGCCTGCTGCATCAGGTCACGCAGGCGCTGGATGTCACCGCTTTA
This sequence comes from Scandinavium sp., assembly GCF_032012665.1. Lineage (NCBI taxonomy): Bacteria > Pseudomonadati > Pseudomonadota > Gammaproteobacteria > Enterobacterales > Enterobacteriaceae > Scandinavium > Scandinavium sp. Next base: position 147,187 of record NZ_DALZVG010000005.1, on the reverse strand, counting down.
GGGATGAGCAACGCCCAGCTTCAGGCCTTTCGCCAGGCGCTGACCCAGCCTCAGGGGCTGATGCTGGTCACGGGCCCGACGGGAAGCGGCAAAACGGTAACCCTGTACAGCGCGTTGCAGGAACGAAATCGCCCCGAGATCAACCTGTGCAGCGTTGAAGATCCGGTCGAAATTCCGCTCGACGGGATCAACCAGACGCAGATCAACACCCGCGCGGGGCTGACATTTCAAAGCGTGCTGCGGGCATTGCTTCGCCAGGATCCCGACGTGGTGATGGTGGGTGAAATTCGCGACGCTGAAACGGCTGAAATCGCCATTAAAGCGGCGCAGACCGGGCATCTTGTGCTCTCAACGTTGCACACGAACTCCACTACCGAAACGCTCGTTCGTCTGCAACAAATGGGCGTCGCCCGCTGGATGATCTCCTCAGCCCTGCTGCTGGTCATTGCGCAGCGGCTGGTACGTCGGCTGTGTCCTCACTGTTGCGAGCAGCAAGGTGATTACGAAGCTATGCCCGGAACGTTGTGGCCTCGCCCTCTGCCGCACTGGCGAGCCGTTGGCTGCGAACACTGTTACCACGGTTACCATGGCCGCATTGCGCTATTTGAGGTGCTGGCGATTACGCCAGAGTTAAAACAGGCGATTGTCAGCGGCAGCACGCCTGAAGAAGTGGAGCAGTTAGCACGCCGATCGGGCATGACGACACTGTTTGAGCACGGCTGCGAAGCTGTGGAGCGAGGGCAAACTACGGTGGAAGAACTGTTGCGCGTTTTGGGTGTTCCTCATGGCACCTAAATGTCTCTGGTACTGGCGAGGGGTGACAGAACAGGGGGAAGCCAGAGAGGGCAGCGTCTGGGCGGAGAATAAAATTGTCGCCCTGGAGCTGGCCGAATCTGAAGGCATAGCACCGTTAACAATCTCACGCAAGACAACGTACAAATCGCAGTGGCAAACCCGGCACAGCAGCGAGTTAATGCACCAGCTTGCCACGCTGCTTCAGGCGGGATTGACGCTCTCCGGCAGCCTGCAGCTTTTAGCAGAGCAACATCCGATACCGCAGTGGCAAGCGCTGATGCAGGATCTGGCTCGCAGGCTCGCTCAGGGAGAGCCCCTTTCCACCGCGATGCAGCAGTGGCCGGAGGCTTTTCCACCGCTTTATCCCGCCCTGATTCAGGCGGGCGAAATGACCGGTAAGCTGGATTACTGCTGCACGCATCTTGCGCGCCAACAGGAAGAACAGCGCCAGCTGAGCCTGAAGGTGAAAAAAGCGCTGCGCTACCCGATGATCATCCTGCTGCTGGCGCTGTTGGTCGTGACTGGCATGAGCGGATTTGTGTTGCCGGAATTTGCTGCCATTTATCGCACTTTTAACACACCGCTGCCTGCGCTAACCCGAATGGTTATGGCGCTTTCCACCGCCGTTCAACAGGGTTTACCGCTCATTTTAGGGCTTGCTGTTCTGCCCTTTATCCTGCGGCCGCTGCTGCAACGTAGCCCTCGCTGGCAGCAGTTTCGTCCTCAGGTGCTGTTGAGAATACCGGTCGTTTCAGGATTAGTTCGGGGGCAAATGCTGAGTCAGATTTATACCGTTCTGGCGCTAACCCAGAATGCCGGGATCCCTTTTCTGCAAGGGCTGGAAAGCGTCCAGAAAACGCTGACCTGCCCCTGGTGGCGAGGCGTCATCGAACAGATGATTGGCGCGATTGCATCGGGGAACGCTGTCTGGCAGGCCATGGAGGCACAAAGCATCTTTACGCCCTTGTGTAAGCAGCTGGTCAGAACGGGAGAAGTGTCAGGCGCGCTGGATAGCATGCTGGAAAATCTGGCTCAGTATCATAGTCAGCAAACGCATCAGCAGGCGGATAACCTGGCCACGCTACTGGAACCCGTTATGTTACTGGTGACGGGAGTCATCATCGGCACGCTGGTGGTGGCGATGTACCTGCCGATATTTCATTTGGGAGATGCAATTAGCGGGGGATAAACGCTGGCGCGGTCGCTACGCCAGCGTCTGACGTCATTACAGGCTGTTGAACACGCGGTTCTCTTGTTCCTGAACGCGGATAAAAGTGGTGCGCTTGGTCAGCTCTTTCAGGCGTGCAGCACCAACATACGTACAGGCAGAACGCAGGCCGCCGAGAATATCACGCGCGGTATGTTCAACCGGGCCACGCAGCGTCAGCTTAACGGTTTTACCTTCAGCTGCACGGTATTTTGCAACACCACCCACGTGACGGTTCATCGCCGATTCAGAGCTCATGCCGTAGAACAGCATGAACTTCTCACCGTTCTCTTCAACCACGGTGCCGCCGCTCTCTTCGTGACCGGCCAGCATACCGCCCAGCATCACGAAGTCCGCACCGCCGCCGAAGGCTTTCGCTACATCGCCTGGCATGGTGCAACCACCATCGCTGACGATCTGACCGCCCAGGCCGTGAGCCGCATCGGCACATTCAATCACAGCAGAGAGCTGCGGATAGCCAACGCCCGTTTTCACGCGAGTGGTACACACGGAACCCGGGCCAATACCCACTTTAACGATGTCTGCACCAGCCAGAATCAGCTCTTCGCACATTTCACCCGTTACCACGTTACCGGCACAGATAGTCTTGTCTTTCCAGGCATCACGCGCTTTCGATACGAACTGCACGAAGTGCTCGGAGTAGCCGTTTGCCACGTCGATACACACAAAACTCAGGGCAGGATTCAGATTCAGGATCTGCTTCGTCTTATCGAAATCCGCGTCGGACGTGCCGGTTGAGACCATGACATGCTTCAAAACATCTTCAGAAACGCTTGCCGTAAAATCGCGCCATTCCTCAACGGAATAGTGTTTGTGTACAGCGGTCAGAATACCAAACGCAGCCAGCGCTTTTGCCATCGCAAACGTGCCAACGGTATCCATATTTGCGGCAATAACAGGCACACCAGACCAGGTTTTTCCGGAATGTTTAAAGGTGTATTCGCGTTCCAGCTCAACTTCGGAACGGCTTTTGAGGGTAGAGCGTTTAGGGCGGATAAGAACGTCTTTGAAACCTAACTTCAGATCTTCTTCGATACGCATGTGCGGATTCCTGGGGTTAGAGGCAAAAATGGGCTAAGCACAACTCCAGTGACGTTATCATACGCAGTAATCATCCCTTCGCAAGACTGCGATTTTCACTTTTTTTACGCTACAATCGTTCAAATTTACCTGGTGAACAGCGAACTTTCAGTCCATCGCGACAGTTATTGAAAGCTTATATTTCAACCAATTGATTTTTAGCGGTAATTCTTCACAGGACAAGGTGGTATGGTCTATACAGTGGCGTTAACAGGCGGCATCGGCAGCGGGAAAAGTACCGTTGCAGCGGCTTTTGCCAACCTGGGAACCGACATTGTTGATGCCGATATCATTGCCCGCCAGGTGGTCGAGCCCGGTTCACCGGCGTTAGCCACCATCGTCAGCCGTTATGGCGCAGAAACGCTGATGGCTGATGGCACGCTCAACCGCCGTCAGTTACGGGAGCGTATTTTTGCGCACGCAGATGAAAAGATTTGGCTGAATGCCTTACTCCATCCGCTGATTCAACAGGAAACCCAGCGCCAGATGAAGCAGGCGACGTCACCCTACGTGCTCTGGGTCGTGCCATTGCTGGTTGAAAATCATCTCTGGCAAAAGGCCAATCGCGTGCTGGTCGTCGACGTTTCAGAGGAAACGCAGCTCCTGCGCACCACACAGCGTGACCATGTGACTGAAGCACACGCAAAACAAATTATTGCCGCCCAGGCCACGCGCGAACAGCGTCTTGCCGTGGCGGATGACGTCATTGATAACAACGGCGCACCAGATGCCATTGCATTGGATGTAGCCCGCCTGCATGCCCACTATCTTGAGCTGGCGCATCAGGCCGATTTACAGGAAAAACCGTAATGCACACCCACGTCCTTTTTGAACATCCCCTGAATGAGAAAATGCGCACCTGGCTACGTATTGAGTTTCTGATTCAGCAACTGAACTGTAATCTGCCGGTTCAGGATCACGCCAGCGCCCTGCATTTTTTCAGGAACATCAGTGATTTACTGGATGTGTTTGAGCGAGGTGAAGTGCGCACCGAACTGCAGAAAGAGCTGGAGCGCCAGCAGCGTAAACTGAAGCAGTGGGATGAAGTGCCGGGTGTTGATAAAAGCCGTATTGAAGCGTTACGTCAGCAGCTTAAAAACAGCAGCGGTATTTTGATGACGGCCCCACGCATTGGGCAGTTGCTGCGTGAAGATAAGCTGATTGGCCTGGTACGCCAGCGTCTGAGTATCCCCGGCGGCTGTTGCAGCTTCGATTTACCCACTCTGCACATCTGGCTGCACGCACCGCAGAGCAAACGTGACGCGCAGGTTTATCACTGGCTGGAAAGCCTGGAGCCGATGAACCAGGCATTAACGCTGATTCTCGATCTTATCCGTAACTCCGCCCCCTATCGCAAACAGACCAGCCTGAACGGCTTTTTCCAGGACAACGGTGATGATGCCGACCTGCTGCGTCTGCAGCTGGCACTCGACGATCAGCTCTATCCACAAATATCCGGACATAAGAGCCGCTTCGCCATCCGCTTCCTGCCGCTGGACAGCGAAAACGGCCTCGTGCCCGAGCGTCTGGATTTCGAACTGGCCTGCTGTTAAGGAGTCACGATGAGCGATATCACCACCGTTAACTGCCCGACCTGTGGCAAAAGCATTGTCTGGGGAGAACAGAGCCCGTTCCGCCCATTTTGCAGCAAACGCTGCCAGCTGATTGATCTTGGCGAATGGGCTGCCGAAGAGAAGCGGATCCCAAGTGCGGGCGATCTCTCCGACAGCGATGACTGGAGCGAAGAACAGCCTTAAGCTTCGGCGATCAGCTTCGCAATCACCGGTTCGTTGGCAGGAGGAAACTCTTCTGCCAACAGATCCTTCTGCGCTACCCAGCGCCCCGGCTGTCCTTCTTTGCCCCACGGCTCTCCCTGCCAGCTGTCCACCAGCCAGAACCAAAGCGTGATATGCCGGTCCGGGAACTGATATTCCAGTTTATCGAACAGGTAAGCGGATTCCGGCAAAATACCCACTTCTTCAAACAGCTCGCGCGCCAGTGCCATTTCCGGACTTTCGCCCTCTTCGATTTTGCCGCCCGGGAATTCCCACATATTGGCCATATGTGCATCCGCAGCGCGTTGAGTAATAAAGATTTCACCGGCGGCGTTACGCAGAATACCGGTTGAGATTTGCAGGCTTTTCATTGTATTAGCTCCATAAAAAAGGCGCTGTTACCAGCGCCCTCTGTTTTATCATCAGCAGCTATCAGGCGATACGGCCATGGCACTGCTTATATTTCTTACCAGAGCCGCATGGGCAAGGATCGTTACGGCCGACTTTGCGCTCACCAGTTTGTGCTGCCAGAGATTCTGCGGCTGCGGTATCGTCGTCGAGGTGGCTGAGCTGCTGCATTTGCGCCAGGCGCTCTGCTTCCTCACGGCGCTGCTCTTCCATCGCCTCGACTTCTTCCGGCATGCGGACCTGGACTTTGCACAAGGTGCTGATCACTTCATACTTCAGCGTCTCCAGCATCGCAGCAAACATGGAGAATGATTCACGCTTATATTCCTGCTTCGGATCTTTCTGCGCGTAACCACGCAGATGGATACCCTGACGCAGGTAGTCCATCGCAGCCAGGTGCTCCTTCCACAGGGAGTCGAGCGTCTGCAGCATCACGCCTTTCTCGAAGTGGCGCATCATTTCTGTGCCGACCACTTCCTCTTTACGCTGGTAGACTTCAATCCCGCTTTGCAGAATACGTTCGCGCAGGGTTTCTTCGTGCAGCTCAGGCTCTTTATCCAGCCACTCTTTGATTGGCAGGTCGAGGTCGAAGTCATTTTTCAGACGTTCCTGCAAGCCTTCAATATCCCACATCTCTTCAAGGGACTGCGGCGGAATGTGTGCATCAATAGTCGCTTTGAACACGTCTTCGCGAATGCTGGCGATGGTTTCGCTTACGTCGGATACGTCCAGCAGTTCGTTACGCTGGGTGTAGATTGCGCGGCGCTGGTCGTTGGCGACGTCATCATATTCCAGTAGCTGCTTACGGATATCGAAGTTGCGGCTTTCAACTTTGCGCTGCGCGTTAGCAATCGCTTTGGTCACCCACGGGTGTTCAATGGCTTCACCAGGCTTCATCCCCAGCTTACGCATCATGCCGGATACGCGATCCGAGGCAAAGATACGCATCAGTGCATCTTCCATCGACAGGTAGAAGCGGGAAGAACCGGCATCACCCTGACGGCCCGAACGGCCACGCAGCTGGTTATCGATACGGCGAGATTCGTGACGCTCGGTGCCTACGATGTGCAGGCCACCCGCCGCCAGTACCGCGTCGTGGCGAACCTGCCAGTCAGCTTTAATCTGCGCAATCTGTTCTTCCGTCGGCGCCTCAAGCTGTGCGACTTCAGCCTGCCAGCTACCGCCAAGCATGATGTCCGTACCACGACCTGCCATGTTGGTGGCGATAGTTACGGTAGAGGGATAACCGGCCTGAGCAACAATATCGGCTTCGCTGGCGTGGAATTTGGCGTTCAGAACGTTATGTTTGATACCTGCTTTGGTCAGCTCCTGAGAAACGACTTCTGATTTCTCGATGGAGATGGTACCCACCAGAACCGGCTGGCCTTTGGCGGTGCGCTCTTTGATGTCCTCGATGATTGCCTGAATTTTCTCGGCTTCGGTCATATAGACCAAATCAGGCATGTCTTTACGGATCATCGGGCGGTTCGTCGGCACGACCACGGTATCGAGTTTGTAAATGGAGCTGAACTCGAACGCTTCCGTATCCGCCGTACCGGTCATCCCCGCCAGTTTTTCATACAGGCGGAAGTAGTTCTGGAAGGTGATAGACGCCAGGGTCTGGTTCTCGTTCTGAATCTCAACGCCTTCTTTCGCTTCAACGGCCTGATGCAGACCGTCAGACCAGCGACGGCCCTGCATAGTACGGCCAGTGTGCTCATCGACGATGATGACTTCACCGTCTTTTACGATGTAGTCAACGTCGCGGGCAAACAGCACATGTGCGCGCAGCGCAGCAGTGACGTGATGCATCAACATGATGTTAGCCGGAGAATAGAGCGACTCGCCCTCTTCCATGATGCCTTCTTTCACCAGCAGCTCTTCAACCAGGACAAGACCACGTTCGGTGATGTTTACCTGACGCGCTTTCTCGTCCACGGAGAAGTGGCCTTCACCCTGGAAGGTGTCTGAATCTTCTTTTTCCTGACGGATCAGGTGTGGAATGATTTTGTTAACCTGCTTATACATCTCGGAGCTGTCTTCAGCCGGGCCGGAGATGATAAGCGGGGTACGCGCTTCATCGATCAGGATGGAGTCCACTTCATCCACCAGCGCATAGTGCAGCTTGCGCTGAACGCGCTCTTCCGGGCTGAACGCCATGTTATCGCGTAGGTAATCGAAGCCGTATTCGTTGTTGGTACCGTAAGTGATATCAGCGGCATAGGCTTCACGTTTTGCTGGCGCTGGCATGCCGGACATGTTTACCGCGACGCTCATGCCGAGGAATTCGAACAGCGGACGGTTGTTTTCGGCGTCACGCTGGGCCAGATAGTCGTTGACGGTAACAACGTGAACACCCTTACCGGACAGCGCGTTGACGTAGGCTGGCAGCGTTGCGGTCAGGGTTTTACCTTCACCGGTACGCATTTCCGCGATGCAACGATCGTTCAGCACCATCCCGCCGAGCAGCTGCACGTCGAAGTGACGCATGCCAAACACACGCTTACTGGCTTCACGCACCACGGCAAACGCTTCCGGAATCAGGCTCTCAACGGTAGCGCCTTTTTCCAGACGTTCGCGGAACTCCTGGGTTTTGGCTTTGAGCTCATCGTCGGAGAGTTTTTCCAGCTCCGGTTCCATGGCATTGATTTGTGCAACGGTTTTACGCATGCGGCGCAGCGTACGGTCGTTACGGCTACCGAAAACTTTGGTCAATAAATTAAGCATAATTAAAATCTCAATCGCCCCGCCTTGCGGAGTCTTAGTCATTAGTTGAAGGTTATTTTTATCAGCTAAGGCGTTGAGGTCCGGCGCGAATGCCGTGTACCTGGCTTACCCAGGCGCTAACAGAAAAGCTGTCGTCCGATGCAGACTGTGCATCACCGGACGCCGAACGAATGATGGCTGGCGGCTGGCTTTCACGCATCAGCAGCGCGCTGAGCGTATCCAGTAAGGCCAGATGGTGCACTTCGAGCGGTGCCGAAGCTTCTGCCGTTGGCAGCGCCTGCGGTGCCATTGCGAAGGAGAGATGGCGGATAACCGTGCGGATGGCATGTTGATGCCAGTAATCGACGGTAAAGGCCGGACGGCGATTGCCTTCCAGCATCAGCTGGGTGAAGTTAACCTTCGCAGTGGCCGTCTGGCTGCTGGCGGTTTTAGTCGGCGGCGCAGACTCGGCGGTATTGGCAATCGCAGGCAGGCCGAATCCTGCCGCGACCATCCCCAACAGGAGATGCGGCCAGAAGTATCGTCTGCCAAACTGTCGCCAGCGCGTCAGTATTCCGCTCACTTACCTTTTCCACCCTGGTTGCCAGGCAACCTATCTAAATTTTTTAAGCGCCCAGATAGTACCACTAATGGCACTCCCCGGCAGCAGGAATGACGGAAAACCACGCGGAAAAGTGTTCATGAAACCAGCGATCGCACGAGTTTATGCAGAAGTTTATACGCTAAGCAGCGTGGAGAAAAAATTCGGGGGTCTAAAAAGAAAAACGACTGGCTTCCTGGACGGAGAGAGTACCAGGTTACCAGTCGAATTTACAGAATGGTCAGGCTTACGCCAGAACCATTGACGGTGCTTTGAACGCCAGCGGCAGTTCAGCTTCGTCTTCGAAGGTCACAAACTCCCAGGCTTCCTGTTTGGCCAGGACGGCCTGCAAAAGCTTATTATTCAGCGCGTGACCAGATTTGAACGCCGTGAATGCACCGATGATATTGTGACCACACATGAAGAGGTCACCAATCGCATCCAGCATTTTGTGGCGAACAAATTCATCTTCAAAGCGAAGACCGTCTTCGTTCAATACGCGATAATCGTCAACAACGATGGCACAATCGAAGCTGCCGCCCAGGCACAAGCCGCGGGACTGCAGATATTCGATATCACGCATGAAACCAAAAGTACGCGCGCGGCTAATCTGGCGCATGAACGCATCCGCAGAGAAGTTCATAGCGTAACGCTGGTTGCTGCCGTCAATCGCCGGATGATTAAAATCGATGGTGAAATCCAACGAAAAACCATTGTACGGCTTGAATTCAGCCCACTTGTCGCCGTCTTCTACGCGAACCGTTTCTTTGATGCGCACAAATTTCTTGGCACAGTTCAGTTCATCAATCCCTGCGTCGAGCAGCAGATAAACGAACGGAGCGGCGCTACCGTCCATGATCGGGATCTCTGGTGCATCGACTTCAATCATGATGTTATCGATACCCAGGCCCGCCAGGGCGGCATTCAGGTGCTCAACCGTTGAAATCCGCACGTCATGCTCGTTGACAAGGCAAGTACAGAGCATGGTATCACGCACAGATTTGGCATCTGCCGGAAAATCAACCGGTGGATTCAAGTCGGTGCGACGATAGATGACCCCGGTATTTGCCGGCGCAGGGCGCAGCGTCAGTGTGACCTTCTTGCCGGTATGTAAACCGACGCCAGTCGCCTGAACGATACGTTTAAGAGTCCTTTGTTTGATCATCGTATAATCTCGCCAAATTACCTATCCAACCGAAGTGTACTATACATTCGGCAGGCCAGTTTAGCACAAAGAGCGCACATACCCAACTTCCAGCTAATTCTTAATCAGCTTGCTTACGCAGGAAGGCTGGAATATCCAGATAATCCGGTTCTTTCGTGGTCTGCGGCGTATTGTCGTTTACCACTTTAGCGGCCGGCTTCTGTTCTTGCGTCAACGGCGCCATGCCGTGCTGCTGATAGCGGTCCATCACTGGCTGCTGCTGTTGCTTGTTGGTCACCAGGGTAATTTCTGGACGCTTATCCATACCGATACCGGTAGCAACAACGGTCACGCGCAGCTCGTCGTTCATATCCGGGTCAAGTGAAGTACCGATAACCACGGTCGCGTTATCCGAAGCAAATGCACGGATGGTGTTACCGACGGTTTCGAATTCATCCAGACGCAGATCGAAGCCAGCGGTAATGTTAACCAGCACGCCGCGTGCGCCAGACAGGTCGATATCTTCCAGCAGTGGGGAAGAGATAGCCATTTCAGCCGCTTCTTCCGCACGATCCTCACCGCTTGCCAGACCGGAGCCCATCATCGCATAGCCCATTTCGGACATGACGGTGCGCACGTCAGCAAAGTCGACGTTCATCAGACCCGGACGAGTAATCAGCTCGGCGATACCCTGAACTGCGCCTTTCAGCACGTCGTTCGCTGCGCCAAACGCGTCCAGCAGGGAGATACCGCGACCCAGCACTTTCAGCAGCTTGTCGTTAGGAATCGTGATCAGCGAGTCCACGTGTTTGGACAGCTCAGCGATACCCTGCTCCGCAAACGCCATACGCTTCTTGCCTTCAAAGTTGAAAGGCTTAGTCACGACAGCAACGGTCAGAATACCCAGATCTTTGGCAACTTCCGCTACAACAGGTGCTGCACCAGTACCGGTACCGCCGCCCATGCCGGCTGCGATAAACACCATGTCAGCACCTTCCAGCGCAGAACGCAGGGCTTCACGGTCTTCGTCTGCCGCATTGCGGCCAACTTCCGGGTTTGCGCCAGCGCCCAGACCTTTGGTAATTCCGTTACCAATCTGAATGGTCTGACCGACGGCAGTTTTACGCAACGCCTGGGCGTCCGTATTTACTGCGAAGAATTCAACACCCTCAATGCGCTCGCGCACCATGTGCTCGACGGCGTTACCACCGCCACCACCGACGCCGATGACTTTAATCACCGCGTCGTTGGTCAGTTCCATAGGTTCAAACATAGTTTCTCTCTCCGTTGTGCCTGTCGCCTGAGAGCGCTAATTTTCGACGCTCTCTTAAAAAATTAAAACTCTTTTCGCAGCCAGGTATTGATTCGTTTGATCCACGAACTCACTGCGACACGTTTTTCCACTTCCGCTTCACCACTCAAATGTGACTCTTTGCCGTAGTGCAGCAGGCCCACCGCCGTTGAGTAATAAGGCTCCTGGGCATAATCCGTCAGTCCGGTGATGTTCAGCGGCGCGCCGATGCGCACCTGCGTATGGAACACGCGCTGCGCGCAGGCGGCAAGGCCTTCAATTTGCGCAGCACCACCGGTCAGAACAATACCTGCCGCCAGATGGTGTTTGACACCCTGCTGGCGCAGCTGTTCCTGCAATTGCAAAATCTCTTCGTTCACCAGGTTCAGCAGCTCGGTATAACGCGGCTCGATGACCTCGGCCAGCGTCTGGCGCTGCAAACTGCGCGGCGGACGACCGCCCACGCTTGGCACTTCCACGCTTTCGTCTTTACCGACGATAGAGCCAAGCGCACAGCCGTGGCGAACTTTAATCGCTTCGGCATCGCTCGGTGGCGTACCGAAGGCGTAAGCGATGTCGCTGGTTACTACGTTCCCTGCATAAGGGATAACTTTGGTATGGCGTAGCGCACCGCCGGTATAGACGGCGATGTCCATAGTACCACCGCCCACGTCGACCACACAGACGCCCAGCTCACGTTCATCTTCCGTCAGCACGGAATAGCTCGACGCCAGCCCGGCGAAAATCAGTTGGTCAACTTTCAGGCCACAACGTTCCACGGCTTTAACAATGTTCTTCGCCATATCGTTGTGGCAGGTAATCAGATGCACCTTCGCCTGCATACGCACGCCAGACAAGCCTACCGGGTTTTTGATCCCTTCCTGGTAGTCAATGGCATATTCCTGCGGAATCACATGCAACACGCGATGCTCGTCGCGGACACGTACAGATTTCGCCGTGTGGACTACGTTTTCAACGTCTTCCTGCGTCACTTCTTCTTCTGAAATTGGCACCATGCCGATTTCATTCTGACAGCTTATATGTTTACCCGAAAGCGCCAGATACACGGATGATATCTGGCAATCCGCCATCAGCTCGGCCTGGTCAATGGCGCGCTGTACGCACTTCACCACGGATTCCAGGTCATTAACGCCGCCTTTGTCCATACCCCGGGATGGGCAACTGCCCACGCCAATGATATTCACCATTCCGTCGGGCAGAACTTCCCCTACCAAAGCGGCTACCTTCGCGGTACCAATTTCCAGTCCTACTACCAGTTTTCTGTCCGTCGCTTTGATCATTGTTGCTCTGCCTGTGCCTGATTTTGTTGTTGATGTGTATCCTCTACGGGAGCGGGCTGCCAGCCTACTGCCGCGCCTGAGTCATAACGCAAATCAACGTAGCTTATCCGTTTGCCATCGGTCTGCGCCTGCTGCTGAAGAACAGGATAGAGTTCTAAAAAGCGCTCAAGCCTTTTCATCGTATCGCCGCGCCCCAGATTCAGTTTGATGTCATTACTTAACGTCAACTGCCAGGAGCGGCGTGCGGTCATCGCCGCCACTTTCAACGTAAATTTCCCTTTTGCCAGCATTTGTCCCATATCGCGATAGCCCTGCAGCACTTCGTTCTCACTGCCTTCCGGACCATACAACATCGGCAAATTCTGCTTGCTGGTGCGATCCGCCGGTACGCTGAATGCGTTACCGTCACTATCGACCATATGCTGATCATTCCAGCGCGCAATCGGCACATATTCAACCAGATGAATCTTCAATTCGTCCGGCCACTGCTTACGAACGCTCGCCTGTTTAATCCAGGGCAGGCGCTCAATTTGACTCTGAATGATATTCACGTCCTGCGTCATGAACGTTCCCGGCGGACCGAGGGCCAGAATCGCCTGGCGAATATCATCATTTCTCGTGTAGTGCCGCTCCCCGGTCACTACCAGCTTGGATAAAGGCAGACGCTGCGCGTCTTCCATCCAGCCCAGTACCATCCAGCCGCTCATCAACACGGTGCATAATACCGCGAGCAGGAACACAATCCCTGCAAGACGCGTTCCATTATTTCTGCGCGAAGAAGCGATGTCGTCCTCTTCTTCCCGATTCCGTGTGTTCAGTGCTGCCTGCGACATATCAACCCGCCAGGTCCAGAATGCGTACTACCAACTGCGAGAAGCTCATGCCCGCCTGACGCGCCGCCATCGGCACCAGGCTGTGGCTGGTCATCCCTGGAGAAGTATTGGCTTCCAGCAGATATAACTGACCATCGCTGTCCTGCATCACGTCAATGCGTCCCCACCCTGAACAACCTAAAACAGTCCAGGCTTTGAGCACCAGGGCACGCATTTCCTGTTCACGGCTCAGATCTTCACAACCTGGGCAGAAATACTGCGTCTCGTCAGAGAGATACTTCGCCTCATAATCATAGAAGACTCCGGCTGGTTGGATACGAACCGATGGCAAAATTTCTTCACCAAGTACCGCAACGGTAAATTCCGGGCCGCTTAACCATTTTTCTATGAGTACTTCTTCATCATGCTGAAAAGCCAGCGTTAAGGCATCTAAAAGTGCACCACTTTCTGTCACTTTCGACATGCCGACGCTGGATCCTTCCCGGCTGGGCTTCACAATCAGCGGTAAACCCAGCGTGGCAATACGTTGCTGTTCGTCCTGGCTCAGACCATTGGCGAACTGTGCGCGGGTCAAAGCAACCCACGGCGCAACCGGTAATCCTGCGCCCTGCCACAGCAGCTTGCTACGCAGTTTGTCCATCGACAGCGCCGAGGCCATCACGCCGCTGCCGGTGTAAGGCAGGCCAATCAGCTCCAGTAATCCCTGAAGCGTGCCATCTTCACCACCCCGTCCGTGCAGAGCAATAAACGCTTTCTTAAAACCGTCTTTTTTCAGCTGCGTAATATCGACATCGCGCGGATCAACGCCGTGTGCATCAATGCCGGCTTCACGCAGACCAGCCACAACCGCAGCGCCAGAATTGAGTGAAACTTCACGTTCAGCGGAAGTGCCGCCGAGAAGGACAGCGATTCTATTAGCCATGACGCTCCTCCTCCTGTGTTTGCGGCTTGAGTTTGATTTCCGCTAAGTTACGCGCAATTTTGCCGATATTCCCTGCGCCCTGAATCAGAATCAGGTCATTGCCGGTCAGCACGGGTGCCAGCATTTCCGCCACCTTCGCCGGGTCCGAGACCAGAATCGGGTCTACCTTTCCACGCCCGCGAATGGTGCGGCACAGCGAACGGCTATCGGCTCCAGGAATGGGCGCTTCGCCCGCCGGATACACTTCCAGCATCAGCAGCGAATCCACTTCGGTCAGCACGTTTGCGAAATCGTCATACAGGTCGCGCGTACGGGTGAAGCGGTGAGGCTGGAAAATCATCACCAGATTTTTATCCGGCCAGCCCGCGCGCGCCGCTTTAATGGTGGCGTCGACCTCAGTCGGGTGATGACCGTAGTCATCAACCAGCATTGCACTACCGCTTTTACCGTTCACGCTTTCCAGCGGGAACTCACCGAGGAAGTCGAAACGACGGCCGGTGCCCTGGAAACTTTCCAGCGCGCGCAAAATGGCGTCGTCTTCGATGCCTTCTTCTGTTGCCACCGCAACCGCCGCCGCCGCGTTCAGGGCGTTATGGCGACCTGGCGCATTCAGCGTCACGTTCAGTGGCGCTTTGTCCTGGCGAATCAGCGTAAAGTGCCCCTGCGCGCCAATCTGCTTGTACTCTTCAACGCGCACGTCAGCGTCGTCGCTGAAGCCGTATGTTGTGATCTGACGCCCGACGCGAGGCAGCAGCTCACGAATCACCGGATCGTCCACGCACATCACCGCACGACCATAAAACGGCAAATTGTGCAGGAAATTAATAAACGTCTGCTTTAAATTTTCAAAGTCGCCCTGGTAGGTATCCATATGGTCGGCTTCGATGTTGGTGACAATCGCCACCATCGGCTGCAGGTGGAGGAATGACGCATCGCTCTCATCCGCTTCAGCAATCAGGTAACGGCTGTGGCCGAGACGAGCGTGAACACCCGCCGCTTTCACCAGACCGCCGTTGACGAAAGTTGGATCGAGGCCCGCTTCCGCGTAAATGCTCGACACCATTGCCGTAGTGGTGGTTTTACCATGCGTGCCGGCAATCGCGATCCCGTGACGGAAGCGCATCAACTCCGCCAGCATTTCTGCGCGGCGAATCACCGGAATGCGCGCCTCGTGGGCGGCAACGATTTCCGGGTTATCGGCGGAAATGGCGCTGGAAACAACCACAACGCTCGCATTACGCACGTTTTCCGGGCGATGGTTGAAATAAATCGTGGCACCCAGCGCCGTCAGCTGCTGAGTCACCGGGTTCGGCGCTAAATCCGAACCGCTAATCTGATACCCTTCATTAGCCAACACTTCGGCAATACCGCCCATGCCAGCACCGCCGATGCCAACAAAGTGGATGTGCCGGACGCGACGCATCTCGGGCACAATGGAACGCAGTTTTGCCAGTTGTTGTGTATTCATTCTCTAAACGCCATCGACTACTTAAACATTCGTGCAGCGCAAACAGGCGCTGCGATGATTAGGCCTGTGCGGCCAGGCTCACTTCTTTCGCAACCCGCTCGGTTGCATCCGGAATAGCGGCGGCACGAGCCCGCTCTGCCATCTCCAGCAACGTCTTTCTGTCCCATCCAGAAAGCGTGTTGGCCACGGCTTCTGCCGTGAACTGCGGCTGCTCAAAAATGGTGGCAGCACCTGCTTTTTCCAGCGGCAACGCATTCCAGTACTGCTGCCTGTCTTTATGCTGGAAGGGCACAAAAATCGCGGGCAGCCCGGCAGCGGCAATTTCGCTGACCGTCAGGGCGCCCGAACGACAGACCACCACATCAGCCCAGGCATAGGCCGCGGCCATATCGTCAATAAATTCCGTCACTTTATGCTGCGGCTGACCCGCCCCGGCATATGCCTGCTCAACGGTCTGCTGCGCACCTTTACCGCTCTGATGCCAGATTGTGACAGCAGAACCCAGCTTCGCGGCCACCTGCGGCATTGTCTGGTTCAGCACGCGTGCCCCCTGCGAACCACCAACCACCAGCACGCGGATTTCACCGTCACGCCCGGCCAGGCGCTGTTGAGGAAGCGGCAATGCCAGTACGTCGGTACGCACCGGGTTGCCCACCACTTCGGCATTTGGGAAAGCGCCCGGGAATGCCTGCATCACGGTCTTCGCGATTTTCGCCAGCCATTTGTTGGTGAGGCCAGCAATGCCGTTTTGCTCATGCAGCACAACCGGAATCCCCAATGACCAAGCCGCCAGCCCCCCTGGACCGGAGACATAACCGCCCATTCCCAGCACCACATCCGGTTGAAAACGCTGCATAATTGCGCGCGCCTGACGCCAGGCCGTGAAGATACGTATCGGCGCAAAAAGCATTGCCTTGAGGCCTTTTCCACGCAGGCCGGAAATCTGGATGAAATCGATGTCGATGCCATGTTTGGGCACCAGGTCCGCTTCCATACGATCGGCGGTGCCGAGCCAGCGAACCTGCCAGCCCTGCTCCATCAGATGGTGTGCAACAGCCAGCCCCGGGAACACGTGTCCACCGGTCCCGCCCGCCATCACCATCAACCGCTTCGCCTGAGCACTCATCGAACACCTCGTGTAAACGCCTGTGCTTTTTCCAGGCGCGTTTCATAATCAATTCGCAACAGCAGCATGATGGCCGTCGACATAATCAGCAGACTGGAGCCCCCGTAGCTGATAAGCGGGAGCGTCAGGCCTTTGGTTGGCAGCATGCCCGCCGCCGCGCCAACGTTAACCAGCGCCTGGAAGCTAAACCACACGCCAATCGAACACGCCAGGAAACCTGAGAAGCGCTGGTCAATCTCCAGCGCCTTGCGGCCAATGGACATGGCGCGGAAAGCGACGAAGAATACCATTAAAAGCGCCAGCACCACACCAACGTAGCCGAGTTCTTCACCGATGATGGCGAAGATGAAGTCGGTATGCGCTTCCGGCAAATACTCCAGCTTCTGTACCGAGTTGCCGAGGCCTTGTCCCCACATTTCACCGCGACCAAACGCCATCAGGGACTGGGTCAGCTGGTAACCGCTACCGAAAGGATCTTCCCACGGGTTCCAGAATGAGGTCACGCGGCGAATACGGTACGGTTCTGCCAGGATCAGCAGGACAACCGCCGAGATCCCCATGCCAATAATCGCGATGAACTGCCACAGCTTTGCACCGCCGAGGAACAGCATCGCCAGCGTCGTCACAAACAGCACAACGACGGTCCCGAGATCGGGCTGCGCCAGCAGCAGGATTGCCAGCACGAAAATCACCCCCATCGGCTTTAAGAAGCCGCGCAGGTTGTTTCGCACCTCATCGCCTTTACGCACCAGATAGTTGGCGATGTAACAGAACAGCGACAGCTTGGTAAATTCCGCAGGCTGAATACGCAGCGGACCGAAGGCAATCCAGCGCGAGGCCCCGTTCACCGAGCTGCCCACCACCAGTACAATTAACAACATGCCGATCGACATGATCAGCATGGCGGTACTGTGGCGCTGCCAGAACGCCATCGGCCAGCGCAGAGTAATAAGGCCCAGACAGAACGCCAGCACGATATACAACCCATCGCGCTTGGCGAACAGGAACGGATCGTTTGCCAGGCGCTGCCCCACCGGCATGGATGCCGAGGTCACCATGATAAAACCGATCGCCGCAAGGCCGAGCGTCAGCCACAGCAGGGTACGATCGTACATCACCAGGCTGTCGGTATCTTTCTGCCGGGAGCCCATCACCCAGCCCTTCAACGCCGCAAACAGCCAGACCAGGATCCCGGATCCCGGCAGGTGCGGCATTCTCAGGCGAGGGAGAGATAAACGCATTAGCCTAACTCCTTCGCCAGGCGGGTAAATACATCCCCGCGCTGCTCAAAATTCTTAAACTGATCGAGGCTCGCACAAGCAGGCGACAGCAGCACCATGTCTCCAGATTTCAGCTGCGGCGCAAGCTGACGCATGGCTTGTTCCATCGTCTCAGTGCGGGTCGCCACTTCCGGGCGCAGCTCCGCCAGCGCATCGCCGTCACGACCAAAGCACCACAGACGCACGTTATCGCCCTTCAGCCACGTCTTCAGGGGGGAGAAATCCGCTGATTTGCCGTCACCACCGAGCAGCAGGTGCAGCGTACCGTCGACATGCAGGCCGTTCAGCGCCGCTTCGGTGCTGCCGACGTTGGTGGCTTTGGAATCGTTGATCCAGCGCACGCCGTTGTGCTCCAGCGCCAGCTGGAAGCGATGCGCCAGCCCGGTGAAGGTCGTCAGCGCTTTCAGGCTGCTTGCGCGCGGCAAACCAGCTGCATCCGCCAGCGCCAGCGCGGCCAGGGCGTTGCTGTAGTTATGCTGGCCGGTCAGTTTCATTTCACGCACGTTGAGGACCTTCTCACCCTTCACGCGCAGCCAGGTTTCGCCCTGCTGGCGGTTCAGATGATAATCGCCCATGTTGACGCCAAAGCTGACGCAGCGCTCATCGGCACCGCGCACCGGCATGGTCAGCGCATCGTCGGCGTTGACCACACAGGTCTTAGCATTTTCATAAACGCGCAGTTTGGCCGCGCGGTACTGCTGAAGACCAAACGGATATCTGTCCATGTGATCTTCTGTGACATTCAGGATCGTCGCGGCCACCGCCTCGAGGCTGGAGGTGGTTTCCAGCTGGAAGCTGGAGAGCTCAAGCACGTACAGCTCGCGGGATACGTCCAGCAGCATCAGCGCTGGCAGACCAATGTTGCCACCGACACCAACGTTCATGCCCGCCGCTTTCGCCATTTCGCCGACCAGCGTGGTCACGGTGCTTTTGCCGTTCGAACCGGTAATCGCCACAATCGGTGCCTGCGCCTCTCGGCAAAACAGCTCGATATCACCGACGATTTCCACGCCCGCATCAGCCGCAGCGCTCAGAGAAGGATGAGCGAGGGCAATACCAGGGCTGGCCACAATCAGATCCGCCGCCAGCAGCCAGTCGTCATTCAGACCACCGACAAAACGCGCCACCTCTTCCGGCAGCTTATCAAGCCCCGGAGGCGTGGCGCGGGTGTCCATCACACGTGGCGTCACACCACGGGCGAGGAAGAAATCCACGCAGGAAAGCCCGGTCATTCCCAGACCGATGATGACAACGTTTTTATCCTGGTATTCAGCCATCATTAACGTACCTTCAGCGTAGCCAGGCCAATCAGCACCAGCATCAGCGAGATAATCCAGAAGCGCACGATAACGCGCGGTTCCGGCCAACCTTTCAGCTCATAGTGGTGATGGATAGGCGCCATACGGAAGATGCGCTGACCGCGCAGCTTGAAGGAGCCCACCTGCAAAATCACCGACAACGTTTCCACCACAAACACCCCACCCATGATCACCAGCAGGAATTCCTGACGCAGCAGCACGGCGATAATGCCCAGCGCGCCGCCAAGGGCCAAAGAACCTACATCGCCCATGAAGACCTGAGCCGGATAGGTGTTAAACCACAGGAAGCCTAAACCTGCGCCGACAATCGCCGTGCAGACGATCACCAGCTCACCCGCATGACGCAGATAAGGGATATGCAGATAGTTGGCGAAGTTCATGTTGCCGGTCGCCCAGGCCACCAGCGCAAAGCCTGCCGCTACGAAGACCGTAGGCATGATTGCCAGACCGTCCAGACCGTCCGTCAGGTTCACCGCATTGCCGGTACCGACGATCACGAAGTACGCCAGCAGAATGTAGAAAATACCCAGCTGCGGCATGATGTCTTTAAAGAACGGCACCACCAGCTCGGTGGCCGGAGTATCTTTCCCCGCCATATACAGAGCAAACGCCACGCCCAGCGCGATGACCGACATCCAGAAATACTTCCAGCGGGCAATCAGGCCTTTGGTGTCTTTACGCACCACTTTGCGGTAGTCGTCAACGAAGCCGATGATGCCGTAACCGATCAGCACCGTCAGCACGCACCAGACGTACGGGTTGGACGGATAAGCCCACAAGAGAACGGAAACGACAATCGCCGTCAGGATCATGATCCCGCCCATCGTTGGCGTACCGCGCTTGCTGAAGTGCGATTCCGGGCCATCGTTACGTACGACCTGGCCGAAGGACAATTTTTGCAGACGGGCAATCATACGCGGGCCCATCCACAGGGAGATGAACAGCGCGGTCAGCAGGCTGACGATGGCGCGAAACGTCAGGTAGGAAAAGACGTTAAAGCCGGAGTAATATTTGACCAAATGTTCGGCCAGCCAAACTAACATGTTCCGTTCTCCTGTAGTGCGCGAACCACCTCTTCCATGGCAGCGCTACGTGAACCTTTCACCAAAATAGTAATGATTTGATGCTCTTCGATAAGGGCTTTCAGGCGATCAATTGCCGCAGGCTTGTCGGCAAAATGTTCGCCGACGCCGCTGGCGTCGCTGATGGTTTTGCTCAGTTGACCTACGCTCAGTACGCGGTCGATGCCCGCCGCCTTGGCCGCTTCACCCACCTGGCGGTGGCACGCTTCGCTTTCATCGCCAAGCTCAGCCATATCACCAACCACGAAGACGCGGTAGCCCGGCATTTCGGACAACACCTGCGCCGCGGCGGTCATGGAGCCGACGTTTGCGTTGTAGGAGTCATCCAGCAGCAGTTGATTCTCAGCGAGCTGAATTGGGAACAGACGGCCCGGAACGGCTTTCAGCGTGGCAAGGCCCGCTTTTACCGCTATCAGATCTGCACCGACCGCCATCGCCAGCGCCGTTGCCGCAAGCGCATTCGCGATATTGTGACGGCCCGGAAGCGGCAGCAAGACGTCCACGTTGCCTGTAGGCGTCTGGAGCGTAAATTCGGTGCCGTGGCTGGTGACATGAATGTTATTAGCGGTGAAGTCGCTGTTTGCCGCGTTCGGCGAGAAGCGCCACACTTTGCGATCGCCAATGACACCCTGCCAGTTCAGCCAGTCGTTGTTGTCGGCGTTCATGATGGCAATGCCGTTCAGCGGCAGGCCGGTGTAGATTTCGCCTTTTGCTTTTGCGACACCGGCAAGCGATCCAAATCCTTCCAGGTGCGCGGCGGCAAGGTTGTTCACCAGCGCGGCTTCCGGACGCGTCAGGCTGACGGTCCAGGCGATTTCGCCCTGATGGTTGGCACCCAGTTCAATAACGGCAAACTCATGCTCTTTCGTCAGGCGCAGCAGCGTCATCGGCACGCCGATGTCGTTATTCAGGTTGCCCGCGGTGTACAGCGTGTTGCCACACTGGCTAAGAATGGACGCGGCCATCTCTTTAACAGAAGTTTTGCCGGAGGAGCCGGTGAGTGCCACCACGCGGGTTGGCACCTGCTGACGAACCCACGCCGCCAGTTCACCAAACGCCAGGCGGGTATCTTTCACGATAACCTGCGGCAATGCGCAGTCGAGTTTACGGCTAACCAGCAGCGCACCTGCACCCGCATCTTTCGCCTGTTCGGCGAAATCGTGGGCATCGAAACGCTCGCCTTTGAGCGCGACAAACAGGCAGCCTGGCGTAATTTTGCGCGTGTCAGTGGTGACGGCATCTATGGTGAGGTCCTGACCGGCGAGTTCACCGTTGAGGATCTCCGCCATTTTGCCCAGGGTTACGCTAATCATGCGATCACCCCCAGCAGGCGAGCCGCGGTGACGCGGTCGGAGTAATCGAGACGGCGGTTGCCAACGATTTGATAATCTTCGTGGCCTTTACCGGCCAGCAGCACCACATCGTTCTCTTTTGCCTGCATGATGGCCGCCGTCACCGCTTCGGCGCGACCTTCCATCACTTTGGCGCGACCTGCATCGAGCATACCGGCCAGAATGTCGTCGATGATGGCGCGAGGCTCTTCGGTGCGCGGGTTATCGTCCGTGACAATGGCGATATCCGCGAACTGCTCGGCGATGACGCCCATCAGCGGACGTTTACCTTTATCACGGTCACCGCCGCAGCCAAAGACGCACCACAGTTTACCTGCACAGTGCAGACGGGCCGCTTCCAGCGCTTTTTCCAGCGCATCCGGCGTGTGGGCATAATCGACCACCACCGTCGGTTTACCCGGCGCAGAGAACACTTCCATTCGGCCGCAAACGGGCTGAAGGCTAGCTGAGGTTTTCAGCAGATCGGCCAGCGGATAATCAAGAGCCAGAAGCGTTGCCAGCGCCAGCAGCAAATTGCTGACGTTGAACGCGCCCATCAGGCGGCTTTCGATTTTCCCCTGGCCCCAGCTGGAGTCGAACTGGATTGTCGCCCCGCTGTCGTGATACTTCACGGTAGTCGCTTTCAACCAGCGACCGTGGCAGTTCGGGTTAATATGGTCTTCCATCGACACCGCCACGGCATCCGGCAGTTTTGTCAGCCAGCGACGGCCCACTTCATCGTCGGCGTTGACGATCGCCTGACCAAAGTGGTGCGTGGAATAGAGCATCCATTTGGCAGCTTCGTAATGCTCCATATCACCATGATAATCAAGGTGATCGCGACTGAGGTTAGTAAACACGGACGCGACAAACTTCAGCGCCGCTACGCGGTGCTGAACCAGGCCATGGGAAGACACTTCCATTGCCGCGAAGGTCGCACCCTGCTCTGCCAGGCCATTCAGCACGTGCTGAACATCGACCGCAGAACCGGTGGTATTTTCAGTTGGCGTCACTTTACCGAGCAGGCCATTGCCCACCGTGCCCATCACTGCGCTGGTTTCGCCCAGCAGCTGCGCCCACTGCGCCAGCAACTGAGTCGTGGTAGTTTTGCCGTTCGTCCCGGTCACGCCGACCAGGCGCAGTTGTTCTGAAGGCTGGTTGTAAAAACGCCCCGCCAGTGCGGATAAACGTTCGTTAAGCTGGCTAAGATAGATGACCGGCACACCGTGCATTTCACGGATTTCACCGTCCGCAGCTTCATCTTTTGCTTCAGCAATAATGGCAGCCACACCTTGCGCTATCGCCTGCGGGATATATCGACGCCCGTCCGCCTGATGACCTGAGACAGCCACGAAAAGATCGCCCGACGCCGCCACACGGCTGTCGAGTGTCATCTCTCGCAGTGCCCGCTCCGGTGCGTTTGGCACCCACGGAGCAAGAAGGTCGCGCAAATTACGATCTGCCACCTGATCCCTCGCCTTGATTAGTCACAAATTCACTTTTATCGCCCGTTGCCAGCGCATCCGGCTCGATGTTCATGGTGCGCAGAACGCCGCCCATGATGGCCCCGAAGACCGGCGCGGAAACGGCACCGCCGTAATATTTACCTGCCTGCGGATCGTTAATCACCACCACCAGCGCAAAGCGCGGCTGGCTGGCTGGCGCAACGCCCGCGGTGTAAGCAATGTATTTATTGATATATTTGCCGTCCGGACCCACTTTCTTTGCCGTACCGGTTTTGATGGCGATGCGATAGCCTTTAATGGCCGCCTTCACGCCGCCGCCGCCGGGCAGCGCCACGCTTTCCATCATGTGCACGACGGTACGAACGATTGATTCCGGGAAGATACGTTCACCCGGAACCGGAGGATCCACTTTAGTGATTGACAGCGGGCGATAAACCCCATAGCTGCCAATCGTGGCGTAGACTCGCGCTAACTGTAACGGCGTTACCATTAGCCCGTAGCCGAAAGAGAAGGTGGCCCTCTCTATGTCAGACCACCGTTGTTTTTGAGGATATAAGCCACTGCGTTCTCCGACCAACCCCAAATTGGTCGCTTTCCCCAGCCCAAAACGTGAGTAAGTATCTACTAACGCTGAGGACGGCATCGCTAACGCCAGCTTGGAGACACCGACGTTACTCGACTTCTGTAGTACCCCGGTCAGGGTTAATTCGCTGTAGCGCGCCACGTCTTTGATTTCGTGGCCGTTAATTCGATATGGAATGGTGTTAAGGACGGTGTTTTCATTGACGATGCCGCGCTGCAGCGCCGTCATCACCACCATTGGTTTCACCGTCGAGCCCGGTTCGAAGACGTCCGTGATCGCGCGGTTGCGCATCGCGTCTTTCGCCGTGCCGGTAAAGTTGTTCGGGTTGTAGGACGGGCTATTGGCCATCGCCAGCACTTCGCCTGTGCTGACATCCACCAGCACCGCACTGCCCGATTCCGCCTTGTTAAACGCCACGGCGTTGTTCAGCTCGCGGTAAACCAGCGCCTGTAAACGTTCGTCGATGCTCAACGCCAGGTTGTGAGCCGCCTGGCTGTCCGTGGAGGAGATATCCTCGATCACGCGACCATAGCGGTCTTTACGCACGATGCGCTCGCCCGGCTGGCCAGTCAGCCATTTGTCGAAGCTCTTTTCAACGCCTTCAATCCCCTGGCTGTCAACGTTAGTGAAGCCAATGAGGTGAGCGGTCACTTCCCCGGATGGGTAGTAACGACGCGACTCTTCACGCAGATAAATACCCGGCAGTTTGAGCTTTTTGATGTAATCGGCCAGATCGGGGTTGACCTGACGAGCCAGGTAAATAAAGCGCATTCTCGGGTTGGTGTTAATGCGCGAGGCGAGCTGATCGAGCGGCATATTCAGCGCATCGGCCAGCGCCTTCCAGCGGTTATCGATGCTGACGCCGCCGGCATCATGGAGCTCTTTCGGATCGGCCCAGATGGCTTTCACCGGCACGCTCACCGCCAGAGGACGACCGGAGCGGTCGGTAATCATGCCGCGGGAGGTAGACACTTCCTGCACGCGCAGGGAGCGCATGTCACCCTGGCGTACCAGCATGTCCGGGTTGATGATTTGAAGCCAGGCCACGCGGCCCAGCAGGAATGCGAGGGCCAGCAGAATGCAACCGCAGAGCAACGCAAAACGCCAACTGATAAAGTTGGCCTGACCTTCCTGACGTTTTGGTTTAAGCGTCTTTGCCGCTGCTTTCATGCGTCGCGATAATCCTTATTTTTGAACAACGATGTTTTCCTGGGAAGGATCGACATGCTGCATTTGCAGCTTCTCCGTCGCGATCCGCTCAACCCGGCTATGATCGCCGAGCGCATTCTCTTCAAGGATCAGGTTACGCCACTCGATATCCAGAGCATCACGTTCCAGCACCAGCTGTTCACGCTGGGCAGTTAACAGGCGCGTATGGTGCGCCGTGGTGACAACCGTGACGGCCGACAAAATGATGCAAATGAACAAGCAGAGTGGCAGCTTCCCAAACCGCAAAAGGTCGTCGCCGATCACGCCAGGCAAGGCATGGCGCTCGTTGCTTCCTAACGACCCTTTAACTTTGCTTAAGGCTTCTGTCACTCTGCCGATCATGCGTTCGTCCTTTCTGCAATACGCAGCACTGAACTACGGGCACGTGGATTCTCTGCCACCTCTTCTTCGCCCGGCATCAACTTGCCTAATGCCCGCAGCTGACGGCCACCCAGTTTCCTGAGTTGCTCTTCGGTCATCGGTAATCCGGCCGGAACCTGCGGACCGCGGCTTTGCTCGCGCATAAAGCGTTTCACAATGCGGTCTTCCAGCGAGTGGAAACTGATGATGGAGAGCCGCCCACCCGGGGCAAGCACGTCGAGCGAGCTTTTTAGCGCCTGCTCTATCTCCTCAAGTTCACTGTTCACCCAGATGCGCACCGCCTGGAAAGTACGGGTCGCAGGATGTTTGAATTTGTCCTTCACCGGCATCGCCGCGGCAATAACCTGCGCCAGCTCTTTGGTGCGGGTCATTGGCTCGACGCGATTACGCTCAACGATGGCGCGCGCAATACGCTTGCCAAAACGCTCCTCGCCAAAGGTCTTAATGACCCAGGCGATATCGGCTTCTTCCGCGTTCAGGAGCCATTCGGCTGCAGACTGACCACGAGTAGGATCCATGCGCATATCCAGCGGCCCGTCACGCATAAAGGAGAAGCCGCGTTCTGCATCGTCAAGCTGCGGTGAAGAGACACCAAGATCGAGCAGAATACCGTCGATCTTGCCAATGAGATTACGCTCGGCAACATAGTCGCCCAGCGCTGAAAAAGGTCCATGTACAATGGAAAAGCGAGGATCATCGATGGCGTTCGCCACAGCAATCGCTTCCGGATCACGGTCGATAGCCAGCAGTTGCCCTTTTGCACCCAGTTGCGAAAGGATCAGGCGTGAGTGGCCACCGCGGCCAAAAGTGCCGTCGATGTAGATACCGTCTGGACGAATATTCAGGCCGTTGACCGCCTCATCCAGCAGTACCGTTGTATGTTTGAAATTTTCCATCATCTTATAAGGACAAGTCCTGCAACCGCTCCGACAGCTCTCCGGAGGCGGACTGCTCAGCGTCGATATCTTCCTTGACCCGTTGATACCAGGTCGTTTCATCCCACAGTTCAAACTTGTTGAACTGTCCGACCAGCATCACTTCTTTGGTCAGTCCGGCGTGTTGCCGTAAAACCGGCGCAATCAGCAAACGACCGGCGTTGTCCATTTGACATTCGCTGGCATGTCCCAACAGCAGACGCTGTACGCGGCGTTCCGCGGGATTCATGCTCGACAGTCGCGACAATTTTTGCTCGATGATTTCCCATTCGGGCAGCGGGTAAAGCAGCAGGCATGGGTGATGGATGTCAATGGTGCACACCAATTGACCAGCAGCGTTCTCAAGCAGCAAATCCCGGTAGCGGGTTGGGACGGCCAGGCGCCCTTTGCTGTCGAGATTGACTAACGTAGCTCCACGGAACATGCCAGCCTCACCCCTTTTCTCCACTTTCACCCACAAATTCCCACCTAAAGGAGTTTACGGAGCGGAGGAAAAGCTTGTCAAGCCAGCACTGGTGCTCTTTGAGTCCGAAAACTCTATATAACGCACCAATATTCGCCCTGTTTAATTTCTGTCCAACGAACGAGGCAAAATAACGTCATGAATAGTGGCAAGAAAAAAACCAACACCTTCGTAACGTTTTTGAGCAACCCAATTTCACAAAGGTGAAAATATAAAGTGTCAGTTTGCGACGTGCGCGGCATTTTAGGACATTCTTTAACGCGTTAATAGCCCTTGCCGGAACTGTTTATGCCGCTCTGCGGCCGCCAGTACGTGAGGAAATGCGAGATTGTGAATGAAGTGACTGTTAATTCTGCAAAAGCGCGCCTGAATGTAACAAAACAATTCAAAAATAGCCGTTCTTTACTTTCCATAAACCTAAGTTAATATCGCGGCCTTGCATATAAAAGGGTAAATAATAGTTAACTTAAGAATTTTAAGGAATTGTCTGAATAAGGATTTTCGCTTAATCACGTCAGGTAAAACGGAAAGGCAATCGTGAACATTGTCCTTTCCGCTGGATGATTAGCGGCGGCTCAGGCTACCGCGGCGATAGAGGTTACGACGGATACGGCTCAGACCTGGTTTTGGTTTACGCGGTTCGTCGAGGCTTGCCAGCACGATCTCCAGCACTCGCTCGGCAACGTCACGATGACGCTGAGCCACTGCCAGCACCGGGCACTGAAGGAAATCGAGTAATTCATGATCGCCAAAGGTCGCTATCGCCAGTTCTGAAGGCAGCTTACCTTCACGACGTAACGTCACGTCCATCACGCCCTGAAGAAGGGCAAAGGAAGTGGTAAACAGCGCCTGTGGCATTGTGTGAGTTTCCAGCCATTTTTCAAACAGCTGGGCGGCGGCTTCCCGCTCATAGCTGTTGGCATAAAGGAAATTCACTTCCCGCGGATCGTCCTTCCAGGCACTGCGAAAACCCTGTTCACGCAGGAAGCTAACCGATAGCTCAGGCAACGCACCGAGATAGAGCACCGTATCGGCCGGGAATTTACGCAATTCAGCAGCCAGCGCTTCCGCATCTTCCTGGTCGGCACCCACAACGCTGGTGAAATGTTCACGATCCAGAGCACGATCGAGCGCAACGATTGGAAAAGAATCGTTAGCCCATCGCTGGTAGAAAGGATGTTCTGGCGGCAGCGAGGTGGATACGATGATGGCATCCACCTGGCGCTGCAAAAGGTGCTCAATGCAGCGCATTTCGTTATCAGGCTGATCTTCAGAGCAGGCAATCAGCAGCTGATAACCACGCTGGCGCGCCTGACGCTCAAGATAGTTAGCAATGCGGGTGTAACTGGTGTTTTCGAGATCGGGAATAACGAGGCCGATGGAGCGGGTTCGCCCCGCACGCAAGCCCGCCGCGACCGCGTTCGGATGATAGTTATGCTCACGTACAACGGCCATGACCTTTTCGACCGTTTTATCGCTGACGCGATACTGTTTCGCTTTTCCATTGATCACATAGCTCGCCGTGGTGCGTGACACGCCGGCAAGCCTGGCGATTTCATCCAGTTTCACAATTACCCCTTGCTTAAAATGTACGATCCATAACCATTGTTAAATCATGGAATAAATTCCATAACATCTAAACGCAGATTGCGTACAGCGGCAACCGCTTTTATCGGCACTGACCAACGAATTCGCAAAAAAAAGCCCGACGTCTGAGGCCGGGCTGAAATTTTCGGATGAAAGCCAGGCTTAACGCATAATTTTGTCACCGCGCGACAGGCCGACGACGCCAGAGCGCGCTACTTCAACAATGCGTGCAACATCACGCAACGAAGCCAGGAAGGCGTCGAGCTTATCGCTGGTTCCTGCCAGTTGAACGGTATAGATAGACGGCGTGACGTCAATAATCTGGCCGCGGAAGATTTCAGTATTGCGCTTCACTTCCTCACGTCCATAACCGCTGGCCTGGACTTTCACCAGCATGATCTCGCGCTCAACGTGCGCACCCTGCCCCAGTTCGCTGACGCGTAAAACATCCACTAACTTGTGCAGCTGTTTTTCGATCTGCTCGATCACTTTCTCATCCCCGACCGTCTGGATCGTCATGCGGGAAAGCGTGGGATCGTCGGTAGGCGCGACGGTAAGGCTTTCAATGTTGTATCCACGCTGGGAGAAAAGCCCGATCACGCGCGAAAGCGCGCCCGATTCATTCTCCAGCAGGACTGATAAGATACGGCGCATAATCAGGTTCTCTCCGTTTTGCTCAGCCACATTTCATCCATACCGCCGCCACGAATATGCATCGGATAGACGTGCTCGCTGCCGTCAACGATCACATCCACGAACACCAGACGGTTGTTACGCACCTGCTCCAGCGCTTCGCCGAGTTTCGCTTCAAGCTCCGCAGGATCGCTAACGCGAATCCCCACGTGACCGTAAGCCTCTGCCAGACGAACGAAATCAGGCAGCGATGACATATAAGATTGCGAATGGCGACCAGAGTAGATCATGTCCTGCCACTGTTTCACCATCCCGAGGTAACCGTTGTTAAGGTTCAGCACCAGCACCGGCAGCTCGTACTGCAATGCGGTTGAGAGTTCCTGAATGTTCATCTGAATGCTGCCGTCGCCCGTCACACACACGACGGTTTCGTCCGGCAGTGCCATTTTTACCCCCAGCGCAGCAGGCAAGCCGAACCCCATCGTGCCCAGCCCACCTGAGTTGATCCAATGACGAGGTTTGTCGAACGGGTAATAGAGGGCGGCAAACATCTGGTGCTGACCGACATCAGAAGTCACGTAGGCTCCGCCTTTCGTCAGCTTCCAGATAGTCTCGATCACCGCCTGCGGCTTGATGTGTTCGCTTTGGGTGTCATACTTCAGGCACTGACGTGCACGCCATTGTTCAATCTGCTGCCACCAGTCACGGATCTCGTCTAATGGCTGAGTCACGGTTTCCTGTTCGAGCAACTCAAGCATCTGCTCGAGTACCATTCGCGCATCGCCGACAATCGGTACATCTGCCGCCACCGTTTTGGAAATCGAAGTCGGGTCGATGTCAATGTGCAGCACCGTCGCGTTCGGACAGTATTTGGCGAGATTGTTTGTTGTGCGATCGTCAAAACGAACGCCAACGGCAAAGATCACATCGGAGTTATGCATCGTCATATTGGCTTCATAGGTGCCGTGCATCCCCAGCATACCAAGCGCCTGACGATGCGTTGCCGGGAAAGCACCCAGCCCCATTAAAGAAGAAGCCACGGGCAGATTCAGTTTTTCAATTAACGTACGCAGCTCACCTTCGCAGGCGCTATTGATCGCCCCTCCGCCGACGTACACCACCGGTTTTTTCGCCGCGACAAGCGTTTGCAAAGCACGCTTAATCTGCCCTTTATGGCCCGTGGTGGTCGGGTTGTAGGAGCGCATACTCACCGATTCCGGCCAGCTGTAAGGCAGCTTATTCGCCGGATTGAGAATATCTTTTGGTAAGTCGACAACTACCGGGCCCGGGCGCCCGCTCGCGGCGAGCCAGAATGCTTTTTTCAGTACGCCGGGAATGTCTTCAGTCTGCTTCACCAGAAAGCTATGCTTCACCACCGGTCGGGAAACGCCCACCATATCGCACTCCTGGAAAGCATCGTAACCAATCAGCGACGTGGCGACCTGGCCGGAGAGAACGACCAGAGGAACAGAATCCATATAGGCGGTAGCAATACCGGTAATGGCGTTTGTTGCACCGGGGCCAGATGTCACCAGCACGACGCCCACTTCGCCAGTCGCGCGAGCCAAGCCATCGGCCATATGCACGGCCGCCTGTTCATGACGAACCAGCACATGATCAATTCCGCCCACGGTATGCAGCGCATCGTAAATATCAAGAACTGCGCCTCCGGGATAGCCGAATACCTGTTTTACGCCCTGATCGATAAGCGATCGAACGACCATCTCGGCGCCAGACAACATCTCCATGGTTTGCCTCCAGGCTTAGTTAATGACGGCGGAACTCATTTCCGCATCGTCATACAACAGGGTGAATGTGCGCCCCGTTGATTTCAGAATGACAGCATTTCCTTAACATAACCGCTCGTCATCAGGCAGGCAATCGGCAGCCGGGCGGCACTGAAAGCACCCGACAGCAGAAAAATGAGGCATCAGAAAGCTTATTAGTGGAATACTTCAGGAATAAGAAAAGTGAATGAAAAAAATTCGAAAGAAAAGGGACATCACAGGCGATCATGCATTTTTGATCCCTGACGCATCGACTCGCTGATTAAACATCAGTAGAAAATATTGATATGCAGATGATCATCAGAACAAACCAGATGCAAGCGCACCTGGTTTACATTCGGAAACTTAACGACGGCAAACAGAAACCAGCAACTCTTCCATCCACTGGTGTCCTTTATCGCGCCCCGCCGCTTCATGCCACGAAAGGAAACAGGTGCGGCTGTTTAATTTCATTGGCAGCGGCAGCATTTTTATATTCAGTTTTTCGGTGAATTCTTCCACCAGCCAGCGCGGAGCAATTGCTACCAGATCGGTTTGCGACACAACATTCAGTACGCTGATTAATGCCATCCCCTGGTAGGCAATGCTGGCCTGTTTTTCTGGCGTATCGTACCAGGGCTGACTAAATGAAGCATAGCGCTCCAGAGACACCACCGCGTGCTCTTCCCGGTAAATATCGCTTTCTTTCATTGGGCCCGTCAATCGTGGATGGTTTGCACTGGCAACCAACACCATCTCATCGCGGAATAATGGAAGACAGGTAAATTCAGGGCGACGGAACTCTTCATAGCCGATGACAAACTCAAGTTCCTGGTAGCGTAGCTGATGTTCAGTGTTTTGATTTAAGCAGGACTTAAATATTAAATGGATATTGGGTGCGACCTTATTCACATAATTAAGAATTGAAGAGGTCAACGCATTATCCAGAGGACTGCAAACGCAGAGATTAAACACCCGATCGCTGCTTACCGGTTCAAAACCCGAACCCGGCAGTTCATTCTGCACCAGTTGCAAGGCCTGACGAATGGAACCAAACAGCTGCGAAGCTCTGGCAGTAGGCTGAATGCCGCGGCCATAGCGTACGAACAACTCATCATTGAACATGACTTTCAGGCGCGAAACTGCATTGCTGACGGCGGGCTGTGACATCCCTAAAATATGCGCCGCTCGCGTAATATTCTGCTCCTGCATAACCGCATCAAAAACGGTCAGTAAATTCAGGTCAACTGAACGGAGCTGGGGGCAATTCTGCTCCTGGCCTGAACCTGTAGATGCGGCTTCTTTGTCAACCACCATAGTAGACTCCACTGTCATACGAACTCCCTTTTACCGGGTACAGCAACAAATATTAAGAACAGGATTTAACATGCATATACACAGGGAAGAAGATATGCAGAGATAATTAGGAATTTATAAAGGCGGGCCATTAAGTAACAAAAAAACAAGCATTCTGCCACGCTGGCTCCCCGCCAATCCATATACGAGACTTTATAGGCAAATTTTAATCATAAACCAGGAAAATAGACAACAATAGTTTGAGTCAAGAATAGTCTCAGAGATTTAAATTCTATTTCGGAAGTGATCTTATTCACATAACATTTTACTAGCAATTAACTATGAAAATTCCTAAAAATAGAAAACACACAACGTTAATTACCGCCATATCATCGCGTTACCCTTTCAGGCCTGGCATTGATGTCCTTTTCCAAATAAGAATATTCATGTTCAGCTGCTACATTTCATTAAAAAAAATAAGTATGAATTAAAACAATCTGCGAGAAAAAAAAGATTCATCAGAACAATCAGCTAAGGAATATTCTTATCTCAACAACAGAATACCTGGCATTTTCAGCAGAAAAGGTTGACATCGATCGGCATATCCAGTACCACTAAAAGCATATCGAATTCATCTGGGGCATGACGCAATGATCCGTACTACTCGTTTCACCGGTCTACTACTACTAAACGCATTCACTGTGCGCGGTAGACTGGTGGGCGACGTTTTACGTTAAGTCATCCCCTGGTAAGACTAAAAACCCGCGCCTTAGCGCGGGTTTTTTTATGCTCGTAGCAAGGCGACCTAAGACTGACAAGGACCAAAACCATGAGCCAACAAGTCGTTATCTTCGATACCACCTTACGTGACGGTGAACAGGCATTACAGGCAAGCCTGAGCGTGAAAGAGAAACTGCAGATCGCGCTGGCCCTCGAACGCATGGGTGTTGACGTGATGGAAGTCGGTTTCCCTGTCTCCTCACCGGGCGATTTCGAATCCGTTCAGACTATCGCTCGCACCGTGAAAAACAGCCGCGTCTGCGCCCTGGCTCGCTGCGTCGAGAAAGACATTGATGTGGCTGCAGAGTCCCTGAAGGTGGCTGAAGCTTTCCGTATTCACACCTTCATTGCCACTTCCCCAATGCACATCGCCACTAAGCTGCGCAGCACGCTGGACGAAGTCATTGAGCGCTCAATCTATATGATCAAGCGCGCCCGCAATTACACCGACGACGTTGAATTTTCCTGTGAAGATGCAGGCCGCACGCCGATTGAAGATTTGTCCCGCGTCGTCGAAGCCGCCATCAACGCCGGTGCGCGTACCATCAATATTCCTGATACCGTCGGCTACACCATGCCGTTCGAGTTCGCCAATATCATTTCCGGGCTGTATGAGCGCGTTCCTAACATCGACAAAGCGATTATCTCCGTTCACACCCACGACGACCTCGGCCTGGCCGTTGGCAACGCCATCGCCGCCGTACACGCAGGCGCTCGTCAGGTCGAAGGCGCAATGAACGGCATCGGAGAACGAGCGGGTAACTGTTCGCTGGAAGAAGTGATCATGGCGATCAAAGTCCGCAAAGACATCATGAACGTGCAGACGCGTATCAATCACAACGAAATCTGGCGCACCAGCCAGACCGTGAGCCAGATCTGCAGCATGCCGATCCCGGCGAACAAAGCAATTGTTGGTACCGGGGCCTTCGCCCACTCCTCCGGCATTCATCAGGACGGCGTGCTGAAAAATCGTGAAAACTACGAAATCATGACCCCGGAATCCATCGGCCTGAATCAGGTGCAGCTGAACCTGACTTCCCGCTCTGGCCGCGCGGCAGTGAAGCACCGTATGGATGAAATGGGCTACAAAGAGACCGATTACAGCCTGGATAACCTGTACGACGCGTTCCTGAAGCTGGCCGACAAAAAAGGCCAGGTCTTTGACTATGACCTGGAAGCACTGGCCTTTATTAACAAACAGCAGGAAGAGCCAGAGCATTTCCGCCTGGACTATTTCAGCGTGCAGTCCGGCTCCAACGATATCGCTACCGCCTCCGTCAAGCTCGCCTGTGGCGAAGAAGTCAAAGCCGAAGCGGCAAACGGCAACGGCCCGGTCGATGCGGTTTACCAGGCCATCAACCGCATCACCAACTTCAACATCGAGCTGGTGAAATACGGTCTGACTGCCAAAGGTCACGGTAAAGACGCGCTGGGTCAGGTGGATATCGTGGCGAACTATAACGGCCGCCGCTTCCACGGCGTAGGCCTGGCAACGGACATCGTTGAGTCCTCCGCTAAGGCGATGGTGCACGTGCTGAACAATATCTGGCGTGCAAACGAAGTCGAAAAAGAGTTGCAGCGCAAAGCGCAGAATAACGAGAACAAAAAGGAAACCGTGTAATGTCGAAGAATTACCATATTGCTGTGTTACCGGGCGACGGTATTGGCCCGGAAGTGATGGCACAAGCCCTGAAAGTCCTGGAAGCCGTGCGTAGCCGTTTTAACATGCGCATTACCACCAGCCACTACGACGTAGGCGGCATCGCTATCGATAAGCACGGTAAACCGCTGCCGCAGGCAACGGTAGAAGGCTGTGAGCAGGCCGATGCCATCCTGTTCGGCTCCGTCGGCGGCCCGAAATGGGAAAACCTGCCTCCTGCCGAGCAGCCGGAGCGTGGGGCCCTGCTGCCGCTGCGCAAGCATTTCAAACTGTTCTCTAATCTGCGCCCGGCAAAACTGTATCAGGGGCTGGAAGAGTTCTGCCCGCTGCGCGCAGATATTGCCGCCAACGGCTTCGACATTCTGTGCGTCCGTGAACTGACCGGCGGCATCTATTTTGGACAGCCAAAAGGCCGTGAAGGCAGCGGCCAGCACGAAAAAGCCTTTGATACCGAGGTGTATCACCGCTTTGAAATCGAGCGAATTGCGCGTATCGCCTTTGAGTCTGCCCGCAAGCGCCGTCATAAAGTGACGTCTATCGATAAAGCCAACGTATTGCAGACCTCCATTCTGTGGCGCGAAATCGTTAACGAAATCGCGAAAGAGTATCCCGACGTCGAGCTGGCGCACATGTACATCGATAACGCTACCATGCAACTGATTAAGGATCCGTCCCAGTTCGACGTGCTGCTTTGCTCTAACCTGTTCGGCGACATTCTCTCAGATGAGTGCGCAATGATTACCGGTTCGATGGGCATGCTGCCATCAGCAAGCCTCAATGAGCAAGGTTTTGGCCTGTACGAACCGGCTGGCGGCTCCGCGCCTGATATCGCCGGCAAAAATATCGCCAACCCGATTGCGCAGATCCTGTCGCTGGCGCTGCTACTGCGCTACAGCCTGGACGCAAACGACGCGGCCACGGCTATTGAAAATGCGATTAACCGTGCATTAGAGCAAGGCGTACGTACCGGCGATTTGGCCCGCGGCAACGCGGCGGTCAGCACTGATGAAATGGGCGACATCATCGCCCGCTATGTTGCAGAAGGGGTGTAATCATGGCGAAGACGTTATACGAAAAATTGTTTGATGCGCACATCGTTCACGAAGCGCCAAACGAAACCCCGCTGCTGTATATCGACCGTCATCTGGTGCACGAGGTCACATCCCCGCAGGCGTTTGACGGCCTGCGCGCGCACCATCGTCCGGTGCGTCAGCCGGGCAAAACCTTCGCCACGATGGATCACAACGTGTCGACGGAAACCAAAGACATCAACGCCTCCGGTGAGATGGCACGTATTCAGATGCAGGAGCTCATCAAAAACTGTAACGAGTTTGGCGTGGAGCTGTATGACCTGAATCACCCGTATCAGGGCATTGTGCACGTGATGGGGCCGGAGCAAGGGATCACCCTGCCAGGCATGACCATCGTCTGCGGCGATTCCCACACCGCCACCCACGGCGCGTTTGGCGCACTGGCGTTCGGTATCGGTACGTCCGAAGTGGAGCATGTACTGGCCACGCAGACCCTTAAGCAGGGCCGCGCGAAGACCATGAAAATTGAGGTTAAAGGCAAGGCTGCACCGGGCATCACGGCGAAAGATATCGTGCTGGCGATTATCGGCAAAACCGGCAGCGCGGGCGGTACCGGGCACGTGGTCGAATTCTGCGGCGACGCCATCCAGGCGCTGACGATGGAAGGCCGCATGACCCTGTGCAACATGGCGATTGAGATGGGCGCGAAAGCAGGTCTTGTTGCGCCAGATGAAACCACCTTCAACTACGTCAAAGGTCGCCTGCACGCACCGAAAGGCCAGCATTTTGACGATGCCGTTGCGTACTGGAAAACCCTGAAAACCGACGCCGACGCAAAATTCGATACCGTCGTGACCTTACAGGCCGAAGAGATCGCCCCGCAGGTCACCTGGGGCACCAACCCGGGCCAGGTGATTTCCGTCAACGACAGCATTCCGGACCCGGCCTCGTTTGCCGATCCGGTTGAACGTGCAAGTGCTGAAAAAGCGCTGGCGTATATGGGCCTGAAGCCAGGCATCCCGCTGACCGAAGTGGCGATCGATAAAGTCTTTATCGGCTCCTGCACCAACTCCCGCATTGAGGATTTACGCGCAGCGGCAGAAATTGCCAAAGGGCGCAAAGTCGCACCAGGCGTTCAGGCGCTGGTCGTACCGGGTTCCGGTCCGGTAAAAGCCCAGGCGGAAGCAGAAGGCCTGGATAAGATTTTCATCGAAGCCGGTTTTGAATGGCGTTTACCGGGCTGCTCTATGTGCCTGGCAATGAACAACGACCGCCTGAATCCGGGCGAGCGCTGCGCCTCCACCAGCAACCGTAACTTTGAAGGCCGTCAGGGCCGCGGCGGTCGTACGCACCTGGTCAGTCCTGCAATGGCCGCGGCAGCCGCCGTGACCGGCCACTTCGCCGACATCCGTGGAATGAAATAAGGAGACCCTCATGGCAGAGAAATTTACCCAACATACCGGCCTGGTTGTCCCACTGGATGCGGCAAACGTTGACACCGATGCGATCATTCCGAAGCAGTTTTTACAGAAAGTGACCCGTACCGGCTTCGGTGCGCACCTGTTCAACGACTGGCGATTCCTCGATGACAAGGGAGAGCAACCGAACCCGGAATTCGTGCTGAACTTCCCGGAGTACAAGGGGGCGTCCATTCTGCTGGCGCGTGAAAACTTTGGCTGCGGTTCATCGCGTGAACACGCGCCATGGGCACTGACCGACTATGGATTCAAAGTCGTGATTGCACCGAGCTTCGCCGACATCTTCTACGGCAACAGCTTCAACAACCAGCTGCTGCCGGTCACGCTGAGCGATGAGCAGGTCGATGACCTGTTTAAGCAGGTGCAGGCGAATCCGGGCATGACTTTTGAAGTGGATCTGGAAGCGCAGGTAGTAAAAGCGGGAGAGAAAACGTACAGCTTTACGCTGGACGCCTTCCGCCGCCACTGTATGCTGAACGGTCTCGACAGCATCGGCCTGACGCTTCAGCATGAAGACGCCATCTCAGCGTACGAAAGCAAACAGCCTGCGTTTATGAGCTGAACCGGGTGCCGGATGCGGCTCCCCCTTAATCCGGCTTACAAAAAAATCAGTCCCCTGTAGGCCGGATAAGCTCTGCGCATCCGGCATTTCTACTTAAACATCCTTCACCCTGCAGGTCAGGCCAAACGCCATCAGCGAAATTACCGCAATCACCCAATAGACAAAGTGATGACCGAAGCTTTGCGCTACCGCGCCCTGAATCACGCCCGCCAGAATCACGCCCGTTGAAATGCTGTTAGTGAAAAGCGTCGTCGCGGAACCCGCTCGTCCCGGCATCAGATCCTGAAACCACAGCATGCCGATCCCGGCGATAATCCCGATAAACACCGCGTTGAATAACTGAAGGATCAGCAGCGCCTCGCGGCTGTGGAACAGTATCAGCCCGGCGTAGAAAAGCACGCCTGCGGCCACGGCGGTCATCATCATCCGGCGTTTACCAAAGCGTTTGACGTAGTAGCCTGCAAGGATCATCGCCGGGATCTCAAGCCCGGCCGCCGTTCCCATCAGAATGCCCGCCAGGCTATCCGGCAGCCCCAAATCACTGCTGATCCACAAAGGCATATCGATGATATACATGGTGTTGCAGGTCCACATCAGCGTGGAAGCGATAAACAACATACGTACATTTTTATCGCCCCAGCCGCTGACCTCAGTCAGCGCCACCGTTGCGGGTTGCTCCACGCGCGCCACCGAAGGCAGCGCGAAGGCAATCA
Source organism: Scandinavium sp. (assembly GCF_032012665.1). Lineage (NCBI taxonomy): Bacteria > Pseudomonadati > Pseudomonadota > Gammaproteobacteria > Enterobacterales > Enterobacteriaceae > Scandinavium > Scandinavium sp. Next base: position 108,954 of record NZ_DALZVG010000005.1, on the reverse strand, counting down.
GCGCCAGACCCAGCACAAAAATCCCGGCGGCAATAGAAAACATCACGGTAAAGCCGTAATTCAGCGCCAGCATAAAGGCCAGCGGCGGACCGATTACCCACGCCAGCGAAAGTTGCGCGCGCATAACAGAGCTGAACATCACCACTTCACGGGCCGAACTGTCGGCGTATTCACGTGCCAGGGCGAAAAGCTGCGGCATAGCCGTGTTGGCGAGGGATGCCAGCAGCACGCCGCAGGTGATGAGCGTCAGATAATGGCGGTTAAAGGCGAACAGTAACGCGTTACCCACGGCCATCAGGCAGCAAAACATGATGAGCTTGCGCCTGTCGCCCTTGCGATCCGAACGTTTGGCGAGCCCAAGGCTCACGGCAATCCCGGCAATGGCGTTAACGGTGTAAAACAGGCCGACCCAGAACGGCTGTACGCCCACTTCCCGACTAAGAAACAGGCTCAGGGTCGGCGCCTGCAAAGCCCCGGCCACGCCAATCATGAACGCCACCAGCATAAAAGCCGCGTACACCCCGTTCAGGCGTCGTCCCATCGTCATCAGCCAGAGCATGATTGTTCCTTATCCACCAAAGAGAAACGAAAAAAGCCAGCAGAACGGTTCTGCTGGCGGGTGATTTTACACCAATACTCAGTCACACATGATCAGGCAAGTTAGTGGGATCAAGAAGCCGGGGTTGTAACTTCCCACTGCATCAGATCTTCCAGCATCTTCAGGCGCATTCCTGCGACCAGGCGGGCCAGCCATGACGCTCCCTGCGTCGCCAAAAAGTACTGTTGATAAAACTGACGGACAGTTGGCTGCTTCATCGTCACCTCCTCACTTCATCGAAATGAATTATTGGCTTAATATGAGGATAAATAAATTGCTGAGTTTTCACCGGGAGTTCCCCTTTTATGTCCTCTGGTCGTCTGCAACAACAGTTCATCCGCTTATGGCAGTGCTGTGACGGAAAATCCCAGGAGACCACGCTCAACGAGCTGGCGGAATTGCTGAGTTGCTCACGCCGCCATATGCGCACGCTGCTTAACACCATGGAAGAGCGCGGCTGGCTCACCTGGCAGGCGGAGGCCGGACGCGGCAAGCGCTCACATCTCACCTTCCTTTATACAGGCCTCGCGCTTCAGCAGCAGCGGGCTGAGGACCTGCTCGAGCAGGACAGAATCGATCAGCTTGTGCAACTCGTCGGCGATAAAGCCACCGTGCGTCAGATGCTGGTGTCCCATCTGGGGCGCAGCTTCCGCCAGGGTCGGCATATTCTGCGGGTGCTCTACTACCGCCCGATGCGCAACCTGCTGCCCGGCACGCCGCTGCGCCGCTCAGAGACCCACATCGCCCGGCAGATTTTCAGCGCCCTGACGCGCATAAATGAGGAAAACGGGGAACTGGAAGCGGATATTGCGCACCACTGGCAGCAAATTTCCCCTTTACACTGGCGATTTTACCTCCGACCAGGCATCCATTTTCACCACGGACGTGAACTGGAAATGGAAGACGTTATCCATTCTTTGCAGCGCATTAACACCCTGCCGCTCTATGCGCACATCAGTCAAATTGATTCCCCGACGGCCTGGACGCTGGATATCCACCTCTCTCGTCCTGACCGCTGGCTCCCCTGGCTACTCGGCCACATTCCGGCGATGATCCTGCCGCAGGAATGGGAAACCATGCACAATTTTTCCAGCCTGCCGGTGGGCACCGGGCCTTATGCCGTTGCCCGCAACAACGAGAATCAGCTGAAGATCCACGCGTTCGACGACTTCTTTGGCTTTCGTGCGCTGATCGACGAAGTGAACGTCTGGGTCTTACCAGAAATTAGCGACGAGGTGACCTGTGGCCTGACGCTGGAAGGCTCCAGTTCCACCGAGGGTGAAAAAGCGGTAGAAAGTCGCCTGGAGGAAGGGTGTTATTACCTGCTTTTCGACGCCCGAAGCCAGAAGGGCCTGGCGGACGATGTTCGTCGTTGGGTAAGCGAAATCCTCTCCCCTGCCAACCTGCTCTACCACGCCGACGAACAGTATCAGGGCTACTGGTTCCCGGCCTACGGCCTGCTACCGCGCTGGCACCACGCCCGCCCCGGCAAAGGCGAGAAGCCCCCCGGGCTGGAAACGCTCACACTTACCTATTACCGGGAGCATCTGGAGCATAAGAACATTGCGCTAATCATGAGCCGACTGCTGGCTGAACATCAGGTGAAGCTGGTGATTCAGGAACTTGACTACGATGAATGGCACCGCGGCGAAGCGCAAAGCGATATGTGGCTCAACAGCGCCAACTTCACGCTGCCGCTGGACTTCTCGCTCTTCGCACACCTGTTTGAAGTGCCGCTGATCCAGCACTGCATTCCGCTGGACTGGCAACAGGCCGCCACCGACTGGCAGGCGGGGGAGATCAACCTCGCCAACTGGTCGCAGCAGCTGATTGCCCGGCGTGACATCGTACCGTTGATCCACCACTGGCTGCGCATCCAGGGGCAGCGCAGTATGCGTGGCCTGCGGATGAACACGCTCGGCTGGTTTGACTTTAAGTCAGCCTGGTTTGCGCCGCCCGACCCTTAATCCCCACCGCGAGGCTTCCTGAAAAGTCACAAACTCATTACAATAACGCCGTTCTCAACGGGGTGCTGCAAAACGCGGCTGAGATAATACCCGTCGAACCTGATCCGGATAACGCCGGCGAAGGGATTTGAGGCTCACTCAAAATCCTTTGCCACCCCTAATTTTTGAGGTGCAAAGTGCTGAAAAAACTCCTGCCGTTACTGGCGCTGGTTAGCGTGCCTGTTTTCGCCAAACCTGTTCTCACCGTTTATACCTACGACTCGTTCTCCGCCGACTGGGGCCCGGGCCCGGCAGTCAAAAAAGCCTTCGAAGCAGACTGTAACTGTGAGCTGAAATACGTCGCGCTGGAGGATGGTGTTTCACTGCTGAACCGTCTGCGCATGGAAGGCAAAAACAGCAAAGCCGACGTGGTGCTCGGGCTGGATAACAATCTGCTGGAGGCGGCAACGCAGACAAACCTGTTCGCCAAAAGCGGCGTGCAGACGGATGGGCTGACCGTGCCCGGCGGCTGGAAGAATGACACCTTTGTACCGTTTGATTACGGCTATTTCGCCTTTGTGTATGACAAGAACAAGCTGAAGAACCCGCCAAAGAGCCTTAAGGATCTGGTGGAAAGCCCGAATAAATGGCGCGTGATTTATGAAGATCCGCGCACCAGCACGCCGGGCCTTGGCCTGCTGCTGTGGATGCAGAAAGTGTACGGCGACAAAGCCCCGGAAGCCTGGCAGAAGCTGGCGGCGAAAACCGTCACCGTCACCAAAGGCTGGAGCGAAGCCTACGGCCTGTTCCTGAAAGGGGAAAGCGACCTGGTGCTGAGCTACACCACCTCTCCGGCCTACCACATTATCGAAGAGAAAAAAGAGAACTATGCGGCCGCTGATTTCGCTGAAGGGCACTACCTTCAGGTCGAAGTGGCTGCGCGTACGGCAGCCAGCAAGCAGCCTGCGCTTGCCGAACAGTTCCTGAAGTTTATGGTCAGCCCGGGGTTCCAGAAAGCGATCCCGACCGGCAACTGGATGTACCCGGTGACGCAGGTTGAGCTGCCGGAGGCGTTTAGCTCGCTGGTGAAACCGACAACCACGCTGGAATATACTCCGAACCAGGTCGCAACCGAACGTCAGGGCTGGATTGCTGCATGGCAACGCGCCGTCAGCCAGTAATTCCCGGCTGGTTGCTGCCGGGTATCACGGTTGCCACATTGATGGTGACCGTGGCGCTGGCCGCCTTTCTGGCCTTATGGTTAAACGCCCCGGCGGGAAGCTGGGGTGAGTTCCTGCACGACAGCTACCTGTGGCACGTAGTGAGATTCTCCTTCTGGCAGGCATTTCTCTCCGCCCTGCTGTCGGTTTTTCCCGCTATCTTCCTTTCCCGTTCACTGTACCGCCGCCGCTTTCCCGGACGTCAAACCTTGCTGCGCCTGTGTGCCATGACGTTGATCCTGCCGGTCCTTGTCGCGGTCTTCGGCATCCTGAGCGTGTATGGACGCCAGGGTTGGCTCGCGCAGCTTTTCGCGCTGCTGGGCTGGCACTGGTCGTTCTCGCCCTATGGCTTACAGGGCATTCTGCTGGCGCACGTCTTCTTCAACATGCCGATGGCAACGCGCCTGCTGCTGCAGGCGCTGGAGCAAATTCCCGGCGAGCAGCGCCAGCTGGCGGCTCAGTTAGGCATGCGTGGCTTTACCTTTTTCCGCTTTGTCGAGTGGCCGTGGATGCGTCGGCAAATTCCGGCCATCGCGGCGCTGATTTTCATGCTGTGCTTTGCCAGCTTTGCCACCGTGCTGTCGCTCGGCGGTGGACCACAGGCGACGACCATCGAACTGGCTATCTATCAGGCACTTAACTTTGACTATGATCCAGGCCGGGCGGCGATGCTGGCGATTGTCCAGATGATTTGCTGCCTTGGTTTGATGTTAATCAGCCAGCGTTTGAGCCGCGCTATTGCTCCCGGCAATACGCAGCACACGGGCTGGCGCGATCCGAACGACCGCTTGCACAGCCGAATTATCGATTCGCTGCTGATTATCCTCGCTTTGCTGTTACTCCTGCCGCCGCTTCTGGCGGTGATCGTGGATGGCCTGAATCGTAATCTTCCCCACGTTCTGACGCAGCCCGAGCTGTGGCAGGCTATCTGGACTTCGCTACGCATTGCCGTAGCCGCCGGTTTTCTCTCCGTCGTGCTAACGCTGATGCTGCTGTGGAGTAGCCGCGAACTTCGCGCCAGAAACCAGCACCTTGCCGGACAGGGGCTGGAGCTAAGCGGCATGCTGATCCTCGCCATGCCGGGTATCGTGCTGGCGACCGGCTTCTTTTTATTGCTCAGCAGCAGCGTCGGGCTGCCTACCTCCGCCGACGGAATCGTTATCTTCACTAACGCGCTGATGGCGATTCCTTATGCGCTTAAAGTGCTGGAAAACCCGATGCGCGACGCCACTTCACGCTACAGCCAGCTTTGTCAGTCGCTTGGAATGCAGGGCTTCACCCGTTTTCGCGTAGTTGAAATGCGCGCGCTTAAGCGCCCGTTGGCCCAGGCGCTGGCGTTTGCCTGCGTTTTATCGATTGGCGATTTTGGCGTGGTTGCGCTGTTTGGTAATGAAGATTTCCGTACGCTGCCGTTTTATCTTTATCAGCAGATTGGCGCCTACCGCAGCCAGGACGGCGCGGTCACCGCCTTTATTCTGCTGCTACTCTGTTTCCTGTTATTTACCGTGATTGAAAAACTTCCGGGCCGCGATGCTAAAACTGAATGATGTTACCTGGCTGTACGAGCATCTGCCGATGCGTTTTACCCTCTCCGTTAAGCAGGGAGAGCAGATTGCCGTGCTTGGTCCAAGCGGCGCAGGGAAAAGCACGCTGCTGAACCTGATTGCGGGGTTCCTAACGCCTGCCAGCGGTACGCTTTTTATCGAGAACCAGCCGCATACCCTGACGCCACCCGCCAAACGCCCGGTGTCGATGCTGTTTCAGGAGAACAACCTTTTCAGCCACCTGACGATCCGCCAGAACATCGGGCTGGGGATGCATCCAGGGCTGAAGCTGAACGCCGCCCAGCAGCATAAGCTGAGCGTGATCGCCAGCCAGATGGGCATTGAGCCGCTGCTGGAAAGGCTGCCAGGGGAGTTATCAGGAGGCCAGCGTCAGCGCGCGGCGCTTGCACGCTGCCTGGTGCGGGAACAGCCAGTGCTGCTGCTCGATGAGCCCTTTTCGGCCCTCGATCCCGCGCTGCGCCAGGAGATGCTCGAGCTGGTCAGTGACGTTTGTCGTCGCCAGCAGCTCACCTTACTGATGGTCTCTCACAGCGTAGAAGATGCGGCCCGTATTGCGCCGCGATCGCTGGTGATTGCCGATGGGCGTATCGCCTGGGATGGCGCCACCGATGAGCTGCTGAGCGGCAAAGCGAGCGCGTCGCATTTGCTGGGGATTCAGGCATAAATCGGCGCCGGGCGGCGCTGTGCTTGCACGGCCTGCAGGAGGGGTTGTAGGCCCGGCAAACTTAGTGCCGCCAGGCAGTCTCTTGCCCAAAGAGAGAAAAACTAGCGGCTTACAACCTTACCTAAAATACCCAGATAAACCGGCATCAGCGGATGTCTGAACAGCACATACAGTGAGACCACCGTACCGATGCTCATCACGGGCATCAGCCAGAGCAGGCGAGCGCGCGGCAGGTATCTCGTCAGCCGGTCCGCGCCCGATTTGCCGCTGCGCCACAGCCGCCAGCCGAACCAGGCAGTAAGCCATACCAGTACCGCCGCCAGCAAAAGGAGCCATTTGAAGCTGCCACTTTGCGCATCAGCAGGAATGTCGATCGCGGCCCCGGCCAGAATGCCCGGCAGGAAATAGACCGGCGGCCAGAGCAGGCAGCCAATGATATTTGGCACGATAAATTTGGATACCGGTAAATCGAGCATCCCGGCAACCATCGGCACCAGAGGTCTCGTCGGGCCAACAAAGCGGCCAATCAGTACGGTAATCATGCTGTGCTGATGCAGCGCGTGTTCGGTTTTATCCAGCAGCGCTTTGTTCTTTTGCATGAACGACCAGCGGTGCAGCGGCTTTTTAAAGCGCCAGCCGATCCAGAAGGAAATCCAGTCCCCCAGCAGGCAGCCAATGATGCCCGCAAGCCACGCCTGCCAGAAGTTCACTTCCCCACTGCCAATCAGCGCGCCGAGCGCGGACATCATGATGGTGCCTGGCAGAATTAACCCCACCAGCGCCAGCGATTCCAGAAAGGCCACCAGTGCGACAGCAATCAGTGAATAGACGACCGATTGGGTAATGAAATGTTCCAGCAACGCTTGCATAGGGGTCCCGGTTGGAGAGCGAAGCAGCGATTCTGCGGAGGTGCTGCTGCTTCGTCAAGCCGACAATTGTCTGAATAGTTTACAGGTTATGACCCGCCATCACGCGCAGGGGTTCACTTTTTTCACTCATGGGTTACACCTGCCCGGAACTCGCTGGGGCTGGCGCCGGTGCATTTTTTGAAAACGCGGGAGAAGTAGAGCTGATCTTCGAAGCCTACGTTCCGCCCGACGCTGGCAATCGGCATTCTCGTGGTGCTGAGCAGGAGCTTCGCCTGGCTGATTCGCTGATCTTCACGCCAGCTCAGAACGCTGACGCCGAGCTGCTGGCGGAACAGGTGCGAGAGCCGCGACGGCGACAGGCAAACGTGCTGAGCGACGCTGGCAATATCAAACTGGCTGTCCGCCAGGTGGTCGCTGATGTACTGACAGGCGTCGCGCACCCGGTTATCCATCGGCGGGAGCAGCGATTCGTTAATCGCCTCCATGCGCCGCAGCAAAAGCTGCTCCAGAAGATTGATGGCCAGCAGTTCAGAATAGCGGCCCACGCCCTGCCCGGCATCGATAATCTGCCCGAAAAGCTCCGCAAACCGCGCCTGATGCGCTTCGTCCGGGCGGTAAAAACCGGTCTGGGCAAAGAGCGTCGGCCAGCTCAGCCACTCGTGCCAGTAAGCCCGTGGCCGGAAGTAAACCCACTGGTGATACCACTCGCTCGCCTGCGGGTGACGGCCATAGTGATGAATCTCCCCCGGCGGAAACAGCACGATATCCCCCGGACGACAGACAAACTGGTGCCCCTGATTGTTAATCACCCCTTCCCCACGCACCGTCAGGTTAAGGATATAGCCCTTCATGCCGAGCGGGCGGTCAATAAAAAAGTCGAGATAGCCGTCGGCTTCAATCGGCGTCAACCCCGCCACCAGATGGGCGTTAAAAGAGTAGCCGGGTAACAGCGGATCGTTCTGAAGTTCAGGCATAACATCGCTCGCTCAGCAGGCTTATAAGGAAAGCATTTGTCCATATTGCCAGCGAAGCGAAAAAGCGAGAAATAGCCTGTTATAATATTTGCACGCCGTCACACTTTGCGCTGGAACAGCATTATTGTCCATAAGATTAGCGGTTCACGCCTGACGCTTTTTTCCGCTAAAAACTACTGTTTCTCCATACCCGACCCTCTTCATGGAGCAGCACGATGGCAATAGCAATTGGCCTCGACTTTGGCAGTGATTCAGTGCGAGCGCTGGCGGTGGAGTGCGACACCGGAAAGGAAATCGCCACCCGCGTGGAGTGGTACCCACGCTGGCAGGAAGGGCGCTACTGCGACGCGCCGAACAATCGGTTTCGTCATCATCCAAGGGATTATATTGAATCCATGGAATCAGCGCTTAAAGGGGTGCTGAGCGATCTTGGCGAACGCCGGGCAGACGTCGTAGGCATCGGCGTCGACAGTACCGGCTCCACTCCGGCACCGCTTGATAACGAAGGCCACGTCCTGGCTTTACGCCCGGAGTTTGCCGACAACCCCAACGCTATGTTCGTACTGTGGAAAGATCACACCGCCGTTGAAGAAGCCGAAGCCATCACGCGCCTGTGCCACCAGCCCGGAAAAACCGACTACTCCCGCTACATCGGCGGTATTTACTCCAGCGAATGGTTCTGGGCCAAAATCCTGCACATCACCCGCGCAGACAGCCATGTTGCACAGGCCGCCGTCTCCTGGATTGAATTATGTGACTGGGTGCCCGCTCTGCTTTCCGGCACCACGCGCCCGCAGGATATTCGTCGCGGCCGCTGCAGCGCCGGGCACAAATCCCTGTGGCACGAAAGCTGGGGCGGCCTGCCGCCTGCCAGCTTCTTCGACGAGCTCGATCCTCTTCTCAGTCAGCATCTGCCCTGCCCGTTATTTACCGATACGTACACCGCCGATATCCCGGTTGGCACGCTTAGCGCCGAGTGGGCGCAGCGCCTGGATCTCACGCAAAGCGTGGTGATTTCCGGTGGCGCATTCGACTGCCATATGGGCGCGGTCGGTGCGGGCGCGCAGCCAAATACGCTGGTGAAAGTTATCGGCACCTCCACCTGCGACATTCTGATTGCCGATAAAACCAGCGTCGGAGAGCGCGCCGTGCAGGGAATTTGCGGCCAGGTCGACGGAAGCGTCACGCCGGGCTTTATCGGTATGGAGGCGGGACAATCTGCCTTTGGCGACATCTATGCCTGGTTTGGCCGCATCCTCGACTGGCCGCTGGAGCAGCTGGCCGCTCAGCATCCGGAGCTGAAGGAACAGATTAAAGCCAGTCAAAAACAGCTTCTTCCGGCGCTGACCGCCGCGTGGGCGCAAAAGCCATCGCTGGAACATCTTCCGGTGGTACTCGACTGGTTTAACGGCCGCCGAACGCCGAATGCCAACCAGCGTCTGAAGGGCGTGATTACCGATCTGAATCTCGCCACCGATGCCCCTGCGCTGTTCGGCGGGCTGGTGGCGGCCACCGCTTTTGGCGCGCGCGCCATTATGGAGTGCTTCACCTCACAGGGCATTCCGGTGAACAACGTGATGGCGCTCGGCGGCATTGCCCGTAAAAACGTGGCGATTATGCAGGCCTGCTGCGACGTGCTCAATCGCCCGCTACAGATTGTGGCCTCCGATCAGTGCTGCGCGCTGGGCGCGGCAATATTCGCTGCCGTGGCCGCGGGCGTTCACGCCAACATTCCGGCCGCGCAGCAAAAGATGGCAAGCCACATCGAACACACGCTTGAGCCGCGCCCGACTCAGGCTCAACGCTTCGAACAGCTTTATCAGCGCTACCAGCAATGGGCGAAGAGCGCCGAACACCACTATCTCCCTTCAGCCACCTGCACGGAAAGACCGTCGGCAGCACTGACGCACTAAGGAAATGACAATGACGATTTTTAGCAATTATGAAGTCTGGTTTGTGATTGGCAGTCAGCATCTGTACGGCCCGGAACCCCTGCGCCAGGTGACGCAGCATGCCGAACACGTGGTGAACGCGCTGAACGCCGAGGCGAAACTGCCCTGTAAGCTGGTGCTGAAACCACTCGGCACCCGTCCCGATGAAATCACCGCCATCTGTCGCGATGCGAACTACGACGACAAATGCGCAGGTCTTGTGGTCTGGCTGCACACCTTCTCGCCCGCAAAAATGTGGATTAATGGCCTGACCATCCTCAATAAACCGCTGCTGCAGTTCCATACCCAGTTCAACGCCGCGCTACCGTGGGACAGCATCGACATGGACTTTATGAACCTGAACCAGACCGCACACGGCGGCCGCGAATTCGGCTTCATCGGCGCACGTATGCGTCAGCAGCACAGCGTGGTGACGGGCCACTGGCAGGACAAACGCGCCCACGAACGCATCGGCTCGTGGATACGCCAGGCGATTTCTAAACAGGATACCCGCCACCTGAAAGTGGTGCGCTTTGGTGACAACATGCGCGAAGTGGCGGTGACCGACGGCGATAAGGTTGCCGCGCAGATTAAATTCGGCTTCTCCGTGAATACCTGGGCCGTGGGGGATTTGGTGCAGGTGGTGAACGAAGTCAGCGATGGCGACGTCAGCGCGCTGGTCGACGAATATGAAAGCACCTACCGCCTGACTGCCGCCGCGCAGGTTCACGGCGATAAGCGCCAGAACGTGCTGGATGCAGCACGCATTGAGCTGGGCATGAAGCGCTTTCTTGAACAGGGCGGTTTCCACGCCTTCACCACCACCTTTGAAGATTTGCACGGTCTGAAGCAGCTGCCGGGCCTGGCGGTACAGCGCCTGATGCAGCAGGGCTACGGCTTTGCGGGCGAAGGCGACTGGAAAACGGCGGCGCTGCTGCGGATCATGAAGGTGATGTCGACCGGCCTCGCGGGGGGCACCTCCTTTATGGAGGATTACACCTATCACTTCGACAGCGGCAACGATCTGGTGCTGGGCTCGCACATGCTGGAGATCTGCCCAACCATCGCCACCGCCGAAAAACCGATCCTTGACGTGCAGTATCTCGGCATCGGTGGCAAAGCCGATCCGGCCCGTCTGATCTTCGACACCCAACCCGGACCGGCGCTGGTGGCAAGCCTGGTCGATCTCGGGGATCGGTTCCGCCTGCTGGTGAACACCATTGAGACCGTAAAAACACCGCACAGCCTGCCGAAGCTGCCGGTAGCGAATGCGTTGTGGAAAGCGCATCCGAATCTTGAAGTGGCTTCGGAAGCCTGGATTGTCGCGGGCGGTGCGCACCATACCGTCTTCAGCCATGCGCTGACCCTGGACGACCTGCGTCAGTTTGCCGAGCTGCACGATATCGAGCTGACCGTCATCGACAACGACACCCGCCTGCCGGCCTTTAAGGATGCGCTGCGCTGGAACGAAGTGTATTACGGGTCAAAACGTTAAGCATTGCCCGGCGACGTTCCGCTTGCCGGGCCTGCGGTTTTGTAGGCCGGATAAGCGAAGCGCCATCCGGCAGGGGGACAATAATGTTAGAAGATCTCAAACGTCAGGTGCTGGAAGCCAATCTCCAGTTACCCAAACACCACCTGGTGACCCTGACCTGGGGTAACGTCAGCGCCATTGACCGCGAGAAAGGCCTGTTCGTGATTAAACCGTCCGGCGTGGAGTATGACGTGATGACAGCAGAAGATATGGTGGTGGTCAGCCTCGCTACGGGCGAAGTGGTGGAAGGCCGCAAAAAACCCTCCTCCGATACGCCCACGCATCGTCTGCTTTATCAGGCGTTTCCGACCATCGGAGGCATCGTCCACACCCACTCACGCCACGCGACAATATGGGCGCAGGCAGGCCAGCCCATTCCGGCGACGGGCACCACCCACGCGGACTATTTCTACGGCAGTATTCCCTGCACGCGCAAAATGACGGACGCCGAGATCAACGGTCAGTATGAATGGGAAACCGGAAACGTGATTGTCGAAACGTTTGAAAAACAGAGTATTGATGCGGCACAAATGCCCGGCGTTCTGGTGCATTCCCACGGCCCGTTTGCCTGGGGGAAAACGGCCGAAGACGCTGTGCATAACGCCATCGTGCTGGAAGAAGTTGCCTACATGGGCATTTTTTGTCGCCAGCTTTCCCCACAGCTGCCGGACATGCAAACAACGCTTCTGGACAAACACTACCTGCGCAAGCACGGTGCGAAGGCCTATTACGGGCAATGACACCTGTATAAAACCACAGCAATTCAGGGCAAACCAGGCTATACTCAGGCCTGGTTTTCTTTTTGAGTAGAGCTTGTGGCACAGGCGCGAGAAGGTTTTTTGTTAACCCGTCACTGGCGGGACACTCCGCAGGGCACTGAAGTCACCTTCTGGCTGGCAACCGACAACGGCCCGTTACAGGTCACGCTCCCGCCGCAGGAGTCTGTGGCGTTTATCCCGGAATCGCAGCGCCCGCAGGTCGAGCGCCTGCTGCGTGGGGAAAATGACGCGCGCCTCGCCCCCTTAGCCCTGAAGGATTTTCACCGTCAGCCGGTGTTCGGCCTCTATTGCCGTTCGCATCGTCAGCTGATGCGGCTTGAAAAGCTGCTGCGTACCGAGGGCATCACCGTCTATGAAGCGGATATCCGCCCGCCGGAGCGCTATCTCATGGAACGCTTCATCACCGCTCCCGTATGGGTGGAAGGTGAAGCGCAGGGCAATACGCTGGTCAATGTGCGCATGAAACCCAGCCCACACTATCGCCCGCCGCTGAAGTGGGTGTCGCTGGATATCGAAACCACCCGCAACGGCGAGCTGTACTGCATTGGCCTTGAAGGCTGTGGGCAGAGAATTGTCTATATGCTCGGACCGGAAAATGGCGATGCGTCACATATTGATTTTCAGCTCGAGTACGTCGCCAGCCGCCCGCAGCTGCTGGAAAAGCTCAACGCCTGGTTTGCCGAACACGACCCTGACATCATCATCGGCTGGAACGTGGTGCAGTTTGACCTGAAAGTCCTGCAAAAACATGCCGAACGGTATCGAATTCCACTGATGCTCGGGCGTGACAATACGGAAATCGACTGGCGCGAACATGGCTTCAAAAACGGCGTGTTTTTTGCCCAGGCCACCGGTCGGTTGATTATCGACGGTATTGAAGCGCTGAAATCCGCCTTCTGGAACTTCCCGTCATTTTCTCTGGAAGCCGTCTCGCAGGAGCTGCTCGGTGAAGGAAAATCCATCGACAATCCCTGGGACAGAATGGACGAAATTGACCGCCGTTTCGCCGAAGATAAGCCCGCATTAGCCAAATACAATCTGAAGGACTGTGAGCTGGTCACGCGCATTTTCCACAAAACGGAAATCATGCCGTTCCTGCTGGAACGCGCCACGGTAAACGGATTGCCGGTGGACCGCCACGGTGGCTCGGTAGCCGCTTTCGGGCACCTCTACTTCCCGCGGATGCATCGCCTTGGCTATGTCGCGCCCAACCTGGGTGAAGTACCGCCGCAGGCAAGCCCCGGCGGCTACGTCATGGACTCGCAGCCCGGTCTCTACGACTCGGTGCTGGTGCTGGATTACAAAAGCCTGTATCCGTCCATCATCCGCACTTTTCTGATAGACCCTGTCGGCCTGGTGGAAGGCATGGCGCAACCAGATGCGACACACAGCACCGAAGGTTTCCTGGGAGCGTGGTTTTCACGGGACAAACACTGCCTGCCGGATATTGTCGGGCAGATCTGGCATGGGCGAGATGAAGCCAAGCTGCATAACAACAAGCCGCTGTCACAGGCACTCAAGATCATCATGAATGCCTTTTACGGCGTGCTCGGCACCAGCGCCTGCCGTTTTTTCGATCCCCGCCTTGCCTCGTCGATCACCATGCGCGGCCACGCGATCATGCGCCAGACTAAAGCGCTGGTGGAATCGCAGGGCTACGACGTGATCTATGGCGATACCGATTCTACTTTCGTCTGGCTGAAACGCGCACACAGCGAGGAAGAAGCGGCAAAGATTGGTCGTCAGCTGGTGACATTCGTCAACGAATGGTGGACTGAAGAGCTGCAAAAACAGGGGCTTACCAGCGCAATGGAGCTGGAGTTCGAAACCCATTTCTGCCGCTTCCTGATGCCCACCATCCGCGGCACCGAAACGGGCAGCAAAAAGCGCTACGCGGGCATGATTCAAAGCGGCGACGAGCAGCGGATGGTGTTCAAAGGGCTGGAGACGGTGCGCACCGACTGGACGCCGCTGGCGCAGGCGTTCCAGCAAGAGCTGTACCGCCGCATTTTCCGCAACGAGCCGTACCAGGATTTTATTCGCGAGACGATCGCGAAGCTGATGGCGGGTGAGCTGGACGACAAACTGGTCTACCGCAAACAGCTCAGGCGCCCGCTGGCGGAGTACCAGCGCAACGTACCGCCGCACGTGCGCGCCGCCCGGCTTGCCGATGAACAGAATGCGAAGCTGGGACGGCCGTTGCAGTACCAGTCTCGCGGCAGCATTAAGTACGTCTGGACCACCAGCGGCCCGGAACCGCTGGCTTACAGGCAGTCTCCGCTGGACTATGAGCACTATCTGACGAAGCAGCTCGAACCGGTCGCCGACGGAATTTTACCCTTCGTCCACGACGATTTTGCTACACTACTGACAGGACAACTGGGGCTATTTTGACAGGTGACTAACACCCTGGCTTCCAGTACCATAGCGCCCTTTCCATTCCTGGACCCCAATTTTGCCTCTCCGTGGTTTTCTCCGCGGAGGACGATTATTGCCTGCAATTGAAGAATAGAGCTCAGAATATATGCCTTTTACACTTGGTCAACGCTGGATCAGCGATACAGAAAGCGAACTGGGATTAGGGACAGTCGTCGCGCTGGATGCGCGCATGGTGACTCTTCTCTACCCGGCAACGGGCGAAAACCGACTGTATGCCCGCAATGACTCCCCTATCACTCGCGTGATGTTCAATCCGGGCGATACCATCACCAGCCATGACGGCTGGCAGCTGCGCGTTGACGAAGTAAATGAAGAGAATGGCCTGCTGGCCTATACCGGCCTGCGTCTGGACACCGAAGAAGAAGGCGTGGTGCTGCGTGAGATCTTCCTCGACAGCAAGCTGATTTTCAGCAAGCCGCAGGACCGCCTGTTTGCCGGTCAAATTGACCGCATGGATCGCTTTGCCCTGCGCTACCGCGCCCGCAAATACCAGAGCGAAGAGTACCGCATGCCGTGGAGCGGCCTGCGCGGCCAGCGCACCAGCCTGATCCCACACCAGCTGCATATCGCTCACGACGTGGGCCGTCGTCATGCGCCGCGCGTACTGCTGGCCGATGAAGTCGGCCTCGGTAAAACCATCGAAGCCGGGATGATCCTGCATCAGCAGCTGCTCTCTGGCGCCGCCGAGCGCGTGCTGGTTATCGTTCCGGAAACCCTGCAGCACCAGTGGCTGGTGGAAATGCTGCGCCGCTTCAACCTGCGCTTTGCGCTGTTTGACGATGAGCGCTATGCCGAAGCGCAGCACGACGCCGACAACCCGTTTGAAACCGAACAGCTGGTGATTTGCTCGCTGGACTTCGTGCGCCGCAGCAAGCAGCGCCTGGAGCATCTGTGCGATGCCGAGTGGGACATCATGGTGGTCGACGAAGCGCACCACCTGGTATGGAGTGAAGATGCACCAAGCCGTGAATACCAGGCCATTGAACAGCTGGCCGAGCGCGTGCCGGGCGTACTGCTGCTGACCGCAACGCCGGAACAGCTGGGCCTCGAAAGCCACTTTGCCCGCCTGCGTCTGCTCGATCCAAACCGCTTCCACGATTTTGAGCAGTTCGTGGAGGAACAACAGAACTATCGCCCGGTCGCGGATGCCGTTTCTCTGCTGCTCAGCGGTGAAAAACTGAATAATGAGCAGATGAACGCCCTGAGCGAGCTCATTGGCGAGCAGGACATTGAGCCGTTATTGCAGGCGGCCAACAGCACCAGCGACGATGCCGAAAACGCGCGTCAGGAGCTTATTGCGATGCTGATGGACCGCCACGGCACCAGCCGCGTGCTGTTCCGTAACACCCGTCATGGCGTAAAAGGCTTCCCGAAACGCGAGCTGCATACCATCAAGCTGCCGCTGCCGACTCAGTACCAGACGGCGATTAAAGTCTCCGGCATTATGGGGGCGCGTAAATCCTCGGAAGAACGCGCCCGTGACATGCTGTACCCGGAGCAGATTTATCAGGAATTTGAAGGCGATACCGGCACCTGGTGGAACTTCGATCCGCGCGTTGAGTGGCTGATGGGCTACCTGACCGCACACCGTTCCCAGAAGGTGCTGGTGATCTGCGCCAAAGCCGCCACGGCGCTTCAGCTGGAGCAGGTACTGCGCGAGCGCGAAGGCATCCGTGCCGCCGTGTTCCATGAAGGCATGTCGATTGTGGAACGCGATCGCGCCGCAGCCTGGTTTGCCGAAGAAGATACCGGCGCACAGGTGCTGCTCTGTTCTGAAATCGGTTCCGAAGGCCGTAACTTCCAGTTCGCCAGTAATCTGGTGATGTTCGATCTGCCGTTCAACCCGGACCTGCTCGAGCAGCGAATTGGTCGTCTGGACCGTATAGGCCAGGCGCACGACATCCAGGTTCACGTGCCGTATCTGGAAAAAACCGCCCAGTCCGTGCTGGTACGCTGGTTCCATGAGGGTCTGGACGCCTTCGAGCACACCTGCCCGACGGGCCGTACCATTTACGACAGCGTTTACACCCAGCTGATTGAGTATCTGGCCGCGCCGGAAAACACTGACGGCTTCGACGATCTGATCAAAACCTGCCGCGAGCAGCACGATGCGCTCAAGGCACAGCTCGAACAGGGCCGCGATCGCCTGCTGGAGATCAACTCCAACGGCGGTGAAAAAGCGCAGCGGCTTGCCGAGAGCATTGAAGAGCAGGACGACGACACCGGGCTTATCAGCTTCTCGATGAACCTGTTCGATATCATCGGCATTAATCAGGACGATCGCGGCGAAAACCTGATCGTGCTGACGCCGTCGGATCATATGCTGGTGCCGGACTTCCCGGGCCTGCCGGAAGATGGCTGTACCGTCACCTTTGAACGTGACGTGGCGCTGTCCCGTGAAGATGCACAGTTCCTGACCTGGGAACATCCGCTGATCCGCAACGGTCTGGATCTGATCCTCTCCGGTGACACCGGCAGCAGCACGATTTCCCTGCTGAAAAACAAAGCGTTGCCGGTCGGTACGCTGCTGCTGGAACTGATCTACGTTGTGGAAGCCCAGGCACCGAAACAGCTTCAGCTCAACCGCTTCCTGCCGCCAACGCCGGTGCGTATGCTGGTCGATAAGAACGGCAACAATCTCGCGGCGCAGGTGGAGTTTGAAACCTTCAACCGCCAGCTGAGCGCGGTGAATCGTCATACCGGCAGCAAGCTGGTGAACGCGGTCCAGCAGGACGTGCACGCCATTCTGCAACAGGGCGAAGCGCAGGTCGAAAAAGCGGCGAAAGCCCTGATCGCTGCCGCACGCCAGGAAGCAGACGAGAAACTGACGGCGGAGCTGTCGCGTCTTGAGGCGCTGAAGGCGGTCAACCCGAACATTCGCGATGACGAACTGGAAGCCATTGAAAGCAACCGTCAGCAGGTGATGGAAGCCCTGGCGCAGGCCGGATGGCGTCTGGATGCGCTGCGACTGATCGTCGTGACGCATCAATAAGGAAAAGGTTATGGTTCTGGAGTCCTACAATCCGCCGCAGGATCCCTGGCTGGTGGTGCTGTATCAGGATGAGCACATTATGGTGGTCAACAAGCCGAGCGGCCTGTTGTCCGTGCCGGGCCGCCTTGCCGAGCACAAAGACAGCGTGATGACGCGCGTACAGCGTGATTTTCCGCAGGCCGAATCCGTGCATCGTCTCGACATGGCGACCAGCGGCGTGATTGTGGTGGCTCTCACCAAAGCGGCGGAGCGGGAGCTGAAGCGCCAGTTCCGCGAGCGTGAACCGAAAAAGCAGTATCTGGCACGCGTCTGGGGTCATCCGGAGAAGGCGGAAGGTTTAGTCGATCTTCCGCTGATTTGCGACTGGCCGAATCGCCCGAAGCAAAAAGTGTGTTTCGAAACGGGAAAGTCCGCGCAAACGGAATATGCAGTGCTGGAATACGCCGATGACAATACGGCTCGCGTACAGCTGAAGCCTGTCACCGGGCGCTCCCATCAGTTGCGCGTGCACATGCAGGCGCTGGGGCATCCGATTCTGGGCGACCGTTTCTATGCCTCGCCGGAAGCCCTGGCGATGGCGCCGCGCCTGCTGCTTCACGCGGAGATGTTAACCATTACTCACCCGCAGTTTGGCAACAGCATGACGTTTAAGGCACCGGCGGATTTCTGATTTTTTGCCCGGTGGCGGCTGATGCCTTACCGGGCCTACGAAAACGCTTCCCCGAGGGCCGGATAAGGCGCCAGCCGCATCCGGCAATTCATAGCACTTTATTTAAAACCTTTCTGATCTTTCACCAGCTCGTACGCACGCTGGATCTCCTGCGCTTTCTGCTTCGCCATTTCCATCATTTCTGGCGGCAAGCCTTTCGCAACCAGCTTATCCGGGTGATGTTCGCTCATCAGCTTGCGGTACGCACGTTTGATGGTTGTGGCATCGTCAGTGGGCTTTACGCCCAGTACGTTGCAGGCATCTTCCAGGGTCGGGCCTCGCTGTGACTGTTGCCAGCCACCGCCTGAACGTGACTGCTGCTGATAGCCGCCACCAAACTGCGCACCGCCCTGCATCATGCGTAAAAACTGATCGAACTGCGCGCGGGAGATGCCCAGCTCGTCGGCAATAACGAACAGCACTTCGCGCTCGTTCGGGTGCAGAGAGCCATCGGCAAACGCGGCCTGAATCTGAATTTCCAGAAACATCCGAATCAAATCAAAGCGGCCAAAGCAGACGCCGCGGAACTGGCGCATTTTCTCGCGCAGCGGGTAGTTATCTGCTTTACCGACGCGAAACGCCTGCTGCGCTGCAGTGCGGGAAGCACCATGCAGATTCATTCTGTCCATTAAAACGCTGGCGACCTGAATGTCCGCCTCGGTCACGCGCCCTTTGGATTTAGTCAGGTGTCCCATCACCTCAAAGGTGGTGGCAAAAAACAGCGACTGACGCTCCTGCTGACCCGCAAAAAAGTTGAGTCTTCGGCTTCGCGCCTTGTCAAACATGTGGCCAATCAGCAGGCCAAGCACCGCGCCCCAGAATCCACCGCCCATCATGAGCGCCACGGCCACACCAATCACTTTACCCCAATACTGCATAGACTCCCCGGATAGTCATTATCATCATGTCGCAGGTAATGGCTTGCGCCTTGATAAAAGGCGATTTTCACAGCACTCACCTGATGGTCAGTGCAGGACATAACCTATAATTTGCTTTATCATACTCGCCATTCTACACAGTGCCTAACGCCACTGGCTCGAAGCGGCAGGATTAACACTGGCGCGTTAACGATGAGTACGTTAGTCTCTGACCGTTTGCAAGCCGCGAAGCCACAGATGACGGAACAACAAATACAACGTATGAAAAAACGTATTCCCACCCTTCTGGCTACCCTGATCGCCAGCGCCCTGTACAGTCAGCAGAGCGCCGCCGCCGACCTCGCATCACAGTGTATGCTAGGGGTACCAAGCTATAACCGTCCGCTGGTTCAGGGGGATACTAATAGCCTGCCTGTCACCATCAACGCCGATCACGCCAAAGGGAATTACCCTGATGATGCCGTATTTACCGGCAATGTCGATATTAATCAGGCAAACAGCCGACTGCAGGCGGATGAGGTGCAGCTGCATCAGAAACAGGCACCGGGTCAGGCCGATCCTGTGCGAACTGTCGATGCTCTGGGTAATGTACACTATGACGACAACCAGGTGATCCTGAAAGGTCCTAAAGCCTGGTCAAACCTGAATACCAAAGACACTAACGTCTGGCAGGGCGACTACCAGATGGTAGGGCGTCAGGGCCGCGGTACCGCCGACGTGATGAAACAGCGTGGCGAAAATCGCTATACCATTCTGGATAACGGCACTTTCACCTCTTGCCTGCCGGGTTCAAATACCTGGAGCGTAGTGGGTAGCGAAGTTATCCATGACCGCGAAGAGCAGGTTGCTGAAATCTGGAACGCCCGCTTTAAAATTGGCCCGGTGCCGGTGTTCTACAGCCCTTACCTGCAGCTGCCGGTCGGTGACAAGCGTCGTTCAGGCTTCCTGATCCCGAATGCCAGGTACAGCAGCAACAACGGCTTTGAGTTCTATCTGCCGTACTACTGGAACATTGCGCCAAACTTCGATGCCACGATTACTCCGCACTATATGGACAAACGCGGCGGCGTCATGTGGGAAAACGAATTCCGTTATCTGACCCAGGCGGGCGCAGGCCTGTTTGAGTTTGATTATCTGAATAAAGACAAGGTCTACGAAGACGACTATCCCTCTGAAGATAACAGCCGTCGCTGGCTCTTCTACTGGAAACACTCGGGTGTAATGGACCAGGTCTGGCGATTCAATGCCGATTACACCAAAGTCAGCGATCCGCATTACTTCAATGACTTCGACTCCAAATACGGCTCCAGCACCGATGGCTATGCGACGCAGAAATTCAGCGTGGGTTACGCCGTAGAGAACTTTAACGCCACGGTTTCGAGCAAGCAGTTCCAGGTCTTCGATACGCAGAACAGCAACTCCTATGCGGCGCAACCGCAGCTGGACGTTAACTTCTATCAGAACGATGTCGGTCCATTTGACACCCGTATTTATGGCCAGGCGGTGCATTTTAAAAACACCAACGACAACATGCCGGAAGCCACGCGTGTCCACCTCGAGCCCACCATCGACCTGCCGCTGTCTAACGACTGGGGAAGCATCGATACCGAGGCCAAGCTTCTGGCCACGCACTATCAGCAGGACGATGTCGACTGGTATAACACCCGATATCGGACAGACCTGAAAGAGAACGTCAACCGCGTGCTGCCGCAGTTCAAAGTTGACGGCAAGATGGTCTTTGAACGCGATATGGACTGGTCTCAGGGCTATATCCAGACCCTGGAACCACGAGCCCAGTACCTCTATGTACCGTACAAAGATCAAAGCAACATTATGCAGTACGACTCCACGCTGCTGCAGTCGGACTACAGCGGTCTGTTCCGCGACCGCTCTTACAGCGGCCTCGATCGTATTGCCTCAGCAAACCAGGTAACGACTGGCGTGACAACCCGCGTTTATGATCAAAATGCCGTTGAACGTTTTAACGCATCCGTGGGTCAAATCTACTACTTCACGCCGTCCCGTACGGGTGATGAAAGCGATGACTGGTCTTCAAGCGATCAAAAAGGCTCGCTGGTATGGGCAGGTGATACCTACTGGCGCATGACCGATCGGTGGGGCCTGCGCGGCGGTATTCAGTACGATACTCGTCTGGATAACGTCGCTACCGGTAACGGTACGATTGAATACCGCCGTGATGAAAACCGTCTGGTTCAGCTGAACTACCGCTATGCAAGCCCGGAGTATATTAAGGCGACATTGCCGTCGAGTTACTCCACTGCGGCTCAGTATAAAGACGGGATTTCTCAGATTGGGACGACGGCAAGCTGGCCAATCGTCGACAGATGGTCAGTGGTGGGTGCGTATTACTACGACACCAACGTCAACAAGCCAGCGGATCAGATGTTGGCCGTGCAGTATAACTCCTGCTGCTACGCCATCCGCCTCGGCTATGAGCGCAAGCTCAACGGTTGGGATAACCAGAACGTGCAAGGGAAATACGACAACGTCATTGGCTTCAATATTGAACTGCGCGGCCTGAGTTCGAACTATGGCCTGGGCACTCAGCAGATGTTGCGTACGCCAATCATGCCGTATCAAAGCTCTTTGTAACGCCACAATTTAGAAACGTAATCCGCCTTTGCGGTTAATTGAAATGGAAAGAGTATGAAGAACTGGAAAACGCTGCTTCTCGGTATCGCCATGGTTGCGAATACCAGTTTCGCTGCCCCACAGGTTGTCGATAAGGTAGCAGCCGTCGTAAATAACGGCGTCGTACTGGAAAGCGACGTCGACAATATGATGCAGTCTGTGAAAGGCGGTGCCGGTCAGGCCGGACAGCAGCTGCCGGACGATGCTACGCTCCGTCACCAGATCCTGGAACGTCTGATCATGGATCAGATTGTCCTGCAGATGGGGCAAAAAATGGGCGTCAAAATCTCTGACGACCAGCTCGACCAGGCGATTGCCAACATCGCAAAACAGAACAACATGACCATGGATCAGATGCGCAGCCGTCTGGCCTATGACGGTATGAACTACAACACCTACCGCGCCCAGATCCGTAAAGAGATGATTATCTCTGAGGTGCGTAACAATGAAGTTCGCCGTCGTATCACCGTTCTGCCGCAGGAAGTGGACGCTCTGGCTTCCCAGATTGGCAACCAGAACGACGCCAGCACTGAACTGAACCTGAGCCATATCCTGATCCCGCTGCCGGAAAATCCAACGTCCGATCAGGTGAACGAAGCAGAAAGCCAGGCACGTTCTATTGTTGAACAGGCCAAAGGCGGCGCTGACTTCGGCAAGCTCGCCATCACTTATTCCGCAGACCAGCAGGCGCTGAAAGGCGGCCAGATGGGCTGGGGTCGCATTCAGGAACTGCCATCGATCTTCGCTCAGGCGTTAAGCACCGCGAAGAAAGGAGACGTGATTGGCCCAATCCGCTCCGGCGTCGGCTTCCACATCATCAAGGTGAACGATCTGCGCGGCCAGAGCCAGAGCATTTCCGTGACCGAAGTGCACTCTCGCCACATCCTGCTGAAGCCGTCACCTATCATGACGGACGATCAGGCTCGTGCGAAGCTTGAGCAGGTTGCTGCAGACATCAAGAGCGGCAAAACCACCTTTGATAAAGCCGCGAAAGAGCTCTCACAGGATCCGGGTTCTGCCAACCAGGGCGGTGACTTAGGCTGGGGCACGCCAGACATGTACGATCCGGCCTTCCGTGATGCGCTGATGAAACTCAGCAAAGGCGAAATGAGCGCCCCGGTTCACTCCTCCTTCGGCTGGCATCTCATTCAGCTACTGGATACCCGCAACGTGGACCGTACCGACGCAGCGCAGAAAGATCGCGCTTACCGCATGCTGATGAACCGTAAGTTTGCCGAAGAAGCGGCCACCTGGATGCAGGAACAACGCGCCAGCGCTTACGTTAAAATTCTGAGCAACTAATGACGCAACACCAACGTGTGGTTATCACTCCCGGCGAACCCGCCGGGATTGGCCCCGACCTCGTGGTACAGCTGGCCCAGCTTGACTGGCCCGTTGAGCTGGTGGTGTGTGCCGATGAAACGCTTTTGACAGACCGGGCAGCAATGCTCGGTTTGCCTTTAACGCTCCTGCCCTATCGTGCCCACTGCGCACCAGTGCCGCAAAAAGCCGGTACGCTCACCCTGCTTTCCGTCCCGCTCCATGCCTCCGTGACGCCCGGTACGCTGAATGTGAAAAACGGTGCTTACGTCGTGGAAACGCTGGCTCGCGCCTGCGACGGTGCGACGAACGGCGAGTTTGCGGCGCTCATCACTGGCCCTGTGCAGAAAAGTATTATCAACGATGCCGGGATCCCGTTTATCGGGCATACCGAATTCTTTGAAGAGCGTTCAGGCACGCAAAAAGTGGTGATGATGCTGGCGACCGAGGAGCTTCGCGTTGCGCTGGCGACCACTCACCTGCCGCTGAAAGCCATCAGCGAGGCCATCACGGCCGATCTGTTGCGTGAGGTAATCGCCATTCTCCACGACGATCTGCAAACCAAGTTTGGCATTAAAACGCCACACATTCTGGTCTGCGGGCTGAACCCTCACGCGGGTGAAGGCGGCCACATGGGCATGGAAGAGATCGACACGATTATTCCGGTGCTCGATGAAATGCGCGCCAGAGGCATGAATCTGAGCGGGCCGCTGCCTGCTGACACCCTT
Organism: Scandinavium sp.; assembly: GCF_032012665.1. Lineage (NCBI taxonomy): Bacteria > Pseudomonadati > Pseudomonadota > Gammaproteobacteria > Enterobacterales > Enterobacteriaceae > Scandinavium > Scandinavium sp. The sequence goes on along the minus strand of NZ_DALZVG010000005.1, from coordinate 85,156 downwards.
TTCCAGCCTAAATATCTCGACCATGCAGACGCGGTGCTTGCGATGTACCACGATCAGGGCCTGCCCGTGCTAAAATACCAGGGTTTCGGCCGCGCAGTGAATATTACGCTCGGTTTACCTTTTATCCGTACGTCCGTTGACCACGGCACCGCGCTTGAACTGGCGGGCCAGGGGAAAGCGAACGTCGGCAGTTTTATTACGGCGCTTAATCTCGCCATCAAAATGATTGTTAACTCTCAATGAATAATCGAGTCCATCAGGGCCACTTAGCCCGTAAACGCTTCGGGCAAAACTTCCTCAACGATCAGTTTGTGATCGACAGCATTGTTTCGGCCATCAACCCACAGAAGGGTCAGGCGATGGTTGAAATCGGCCCCGGCCTTGCTGCGCTGACCGAACCGGTTGGCGAGCGCCTGGACAAACTGACCGTTATCGAGCTTGACCGCGATCTGGCTGCTCGTCTGCAAACGCACCCGTTCCTCGGGCCAAAGCTCACTATTTTTCAGCAGGATGCGATGACCATGAACTTCGGCGATCTGTCGAAGGAGATGGGTCAGCCGCTGCGCGTATTCGGCAACCTGCCGTACAACATTTCTACCCCGCTGATGTTCCACCTGTTTAGCTATACTGATGCCATCGCCGACATGCACTTCATGCTGCAAAAAGAGGTGGTTAACCGTCTGGTTGCAGGGCCAAACAGTAAGGCGTATGGTCGATTAAGCGTGATGGCACAGTACTACTGCAACATCATACCCGTGCTGGAAGTACCGCCAACCGCTTTTACGCCACCGCCTAAAGTGGATTCTGCCGTGGTGCGTCTGGTGCCACACGCCATGCTGCCGCATCCGGTGAAAGAGGTTCGGGTGTTAAGCCGAATCACCACCGAAGCATTCAACCAGCGTCGTAAAACCATTCGTAACAGCCTCGGCAATATCTTCTCCGTAGAGGTACTGACCGAGCTTGGCGTTGACCCGGCGATGCGTGCAGAAAACATCTCTGTCGCCCAGTACTGCCGCATGGCGAACTGGCTGTCAGACAATGCGCCCCCAAAGGAGAGCTAAACCATGATCAATTCGCCCCGCGTTTGTGTCCAGGTCCAGAGCGTTTACATTGAGGCGCAGTCCTCACCGGAAGATGAGCGCTATGTGTTTGCCTATACGGTCACGATCCGCAACCTGGGGCGAGGATCGGTGCAGCTGCTTGGCCGCTACTGGTTGATTACCAATGGCCACGGCCGGGAAACCGAAGTGCAGGGAGAAGGCGTCGTGGGCGTGCAACCGCACATCGCGCCTGGCAACGAATATCAGTACACCAGCGGTGCCGTGCTGGAAACGCCACTCGGCACCATGCAGGGTCACTATGAAATGATCGACGCAGAGGGCAACCCTTTCAGCATCGATATTCCCGTTTTCCGTCTGGCCGTGCCAGCCCTCATCCATTGATACAATGAGCACATACCTTATTGGCGACGTTCACGGCTGCTACGATGAACTGATCGCGTTATTAAAGCAGGTGAACTTTCAGCCCGGTCAGGACGAACTCTGGCTGACGGGCGATCTCGTTGCACGCGGCCCGGCATCGCTTGACGTTCTGCGTTATGTGAAGTCGCTCGGCGAGAGCGTGCGCCTGGTACTCGGCAATCATGACCTGCATCTGCTGGCAGTATTCGCCGGGATAAGCCGTAATAAGCCGAAAGACAGATTAACCCCGCTGCTGGAAGCACCGGATGCCGACGAGCTGCTGAACTGGCTGCGCCGCCAGCCGCTGCTGCAGGTAGATAAAGAGAAAAAGCTGGTAATGGCCCATGCCGGGATCACGCCCCAGTGGGATCTGGAAACCGCAGAGCTGTGCGCCCGCGATGTTGAAGCGGTGCTGTGCAGTGACTCTTATCCTTTCTTCCTCGATGCCATGTACGGTGATTTACCCAACCACTGGTCGCCAGAACTCTCCGGCCTGGCGCGTCTGCGCTTCATCACCAACGCTTTCACGCGCATGCGCTACTGCTTCCCGAACGGTCAGCTCGACATGTACACCAAAGAGTCGCCGGAAAACGCGCCTGCACCGCTGAAGCCGTGGTTCGCCATTCCGGGTCCGGTCACAGACGAGTACAGCGTGATTTTCGGCCACTGGGCATCGCTTGAAGGTAAGGGTACGCCGGAAGGGGTTTACGCGCTGGATACGGGCTGCTGCTGGGGTGGAGAACTGACGTGCCTGCGTTGGGAAGATAAGCAATATTTTGTGCAGCCGTCTAATCGCCATCTGGATTTAGGTGAAGACGAGGCTGTTGCTTCTTAATCGACTTGCCTGATGGCGCTGATTGCCAGGTGGCGGCTGATGCCTTACCTGGCCTACAAATCAGGCCTACAAAAAAGTAGCCCCGGTAAGCATCGCACCACCGGGGAAGACACCTTAACGCCTGTCTAAAATCTCAAAGCAGTAGCTATGTGAATTCTGCTCGTCTGCATCGTGAAACTCGCTGAACGTGGATTCCCAGTCGTCCGGATCGTAATCCGGGAAGTGAGTATCCCCTTCCACTTCCGCATCAATGTGCGTCAGATACAGTCGCTGCGCTTTCGGCAGGAACTGTTCGTACACGCGACCACCGCCGATCACCATGATCTCTTCGGCATCGCCGCAGGCCGCGATGGCTTCATCCACCGATTTGACCCACGTCACGCGATCGTCCGTACCTGCCTGACTGCTGATCACGATGTTTTTACGGCCTGGCAGCGGGCGACCAATGGATTCCCAGGTCAGACGCCCCATCACCACGGGTTTGTTTAACGTTGTACGCTTGAACCAGGCGAGATCGGCAGGAATGTCCCAGGGCATGGCGTTTTCCATGCCGATAACGCGATCCACCGCTAACGCCGCAATCAGACTGATCATTGAAAATTTCCCGGATGCAAAAATTGCCGCCACTATACGGAAAGCATAATCTTTCGTCGACTGGCGGCTGAGTAAAGAAGAGGAAATATTTTCCCCTTCTTTCTAAGTGCCCGTTAAACCGAAGGTTTCGTCTCCGGCTCGTCTGCCGGGTTGCCGGTATGTTTACCTTCTTCTGTTCCCTGCCAGCCGTGGCGCTGGATAATCGCCATATTGCTACGGTCTTCGTTGATGATATCGGTCAGCATCGCGCTGGTGCGTTTGAACGCCGCCGCGAACGACGCATCATCCTCTTCCGCCATATCCACCATCTCTTCAACCATGCGCACGTTAAAACGACGGAAAACATCCGCACGCTCACGCGCTTCATAGGCACCGAGCCCCAGCGCTTCCAGCGCCATGCGGCCTGACTTGAGTGCACCTTCGAACGTTTCACGCTCCGGTGCCTCAATGCCCGCCTGCCTCAGCTGAATATAGTGATCGATATCGCGGGCGCGGGCGATAATCCGCAGATGCGGGAAGTGCTCTTTCGCAAGCGTCGTCAGCTCGAGGTTCGATTTGGGATCGTCAATTGCGTTGATCAGCACTTCTGCTCGCGCAGCACCGGCTGACTCCAGCATATCGACCCGCGTGGCATCACCGTAAAACACCTTCATATCGAATTTACGCAGCGTATCGACATGATCCGGATCGTGATCGAGGATGACCATTTTAACGCCGCTGGAAAGCAGCATTCTCCCGGCTATCTGCCCAAAACGACCAAAGCCTGCAATGATGACGCGCGGCTGCTCCTCATCGATCTCATCGGCTTCACGCTCCTGACCACTGGCGGATTGTTCAAGGCGGGACAGCACCACCAGCAGGATCGGCGTTGATGCCATTGACAGCGCGACGGCAAGCGTCAGCGCCTTAGCCCATTCGGGATCCAGCACGTTGGCCATCTGCGCTGCGCCAAAGACCACAAACGCAAACTCACTTCCCTGCCCTAACAGCACGGCAAACCAGCGCCGCTGCGCTTTTGGCACGCCCAGAGGTCGGGCAATGAGCCACAGCATCACGGCTTTGATAATAAGGAAGCCCGCCAGCAGAATCAGAATCCGCAGCGGATGCGTAACCAGCGTCCCGAAGTCGATTGACATCCCTACGCCGATAAAGAACAGCCCCAGCAGCAGACCTTTGAACGGCTCGATATCGCTTTCCAGCGCATGACGATATTCGGAGCTTGCCAGCAGCACGCCCGCCAGGAATGCGCCCATCGCCATGGATAAACCGACTTCTTCCAGCAGCAGACCAAAGCCGAAGACCAGAAACAGCGCCACTGCGCTGAAGACCTCGCGCAGGCCGGAACGGGCGACAAAACGCAGCACCGGACGGGTGACATAGCGCCCAAGCAGAATAACCAGCACCAGCGCACCCGCCACTTTGAGCGCTGAAAGGCCAAAGGCAGCAAGCGTTGTTGAGGCCCCGCTTGTCGCCAGCAGTGGGATCATCGCTACCAGCGGAATCGCCGCAATATCCTGGAACAGCAGTACCGCAAAAGCGCTGCGCCCGAGCTGAGAAACCGTCAGATTACGCTCATTCATAGCCTGCATGGCAATCGCCGTTGAGGAAAGCGCCAGCGTCATACCGATAAGCTCCGCAACTTTCCAGTCGAGGCCAAGCAGCATGCAAAACACGCCAATAAGCGCGCCGCAGGCGACCATCTGTAATGCTCCACCGCCAAACACCGACGCGCGAAGCTTCCACAAGCGCTGTGGATCGAGCTCGAGACCAATGACGAACAGCATCAGCACCACGCCAATTTCGGCGAAGTGCAAAATAGACTCGGCATCCGTGACCAGACGTAAGCCCCACGGCCCGATAATGCAGCCAGCGATCAGATAACCGAGTACCGATCCCAGCCCCAGGCGCACCGCAATGGGCACGATTAATGCCGCCGAGCCGAGATAAATCAGCGCCTGAATGAGCGTATGACTATCCATGATGCACCTCCTGCCATTCCATCAGCCGTTGTTTATAGTGACGCGCCTGCGCAGCGAGGGTTTCATCATCGCAGATAAAGGTGCAGTGCATGGCGAACGGGGGGAGCCAGTTCAGACCGCAATAGATCGCAGTGGCCTGCAAAGGCTGGGCAAGAATGTCAAAACCCGGAAAGCTGCCAACGGCAAAGTGATTTTCCCCTCCGCCGGTGGTCACCGCCCACATCAGGCTTTTACCCTGCAGCGCCGTGCCGCCGTGCCCGTAGGCCCAGCCGTGAGAAAGGACTTTATCGATCCAGAGTTTGAGGAGCGGCGGCACGCTGTACCACTGCATTGGGTGCTGCCAGATAACCAGGTCGGCGCGGGAAAGTGCCTCCTGCTCAGCGGCAACGTCGATGTTAAAATCGGGATAGAGGTGATAAAGAGAACGGATTTCTACGCCGTCTACTTCCCTTGCCTGCTCAAGCATCCGCTTATTCGCATGCGAGTGCTGCGGATAAGGATGTGCATAAATAATCAAAATCATCTGTTAGCCTGTTTTGTCTTACTTTGTGTTATCAGCAAAGTGTAGACAGTTGAGCCCCAGGCTAACAGTGAAGATTCGTGCCGTTACCGGTCAAGAAAACTGAATCAGTTATCTAATTCACCCATCGATTGCACCTGATCGCGGTTAATCTGTTCGGTTTTACCGGTTTCGGCGTTCTTATAGGAAACCAGACCGGTGTCTTTATCTACCTCAGGCTTGCCATCGGTAACAATCGTTTTACCGTCGGTGGTTTTCACCGCCTGGTTGGAGGAACAGCCCGCGACGGTAAGTAAAGTGGCAGCGGCAAACAGTGAAGTAATCAGAAGGTTATTACGCATGGTGCTCTCCCGTGCTGTGTATTATTGATTCTCTCGCTAACCATTTTAGGCTAACTGACTGAACACAGATGGAAAACCAGAAGTTTCTTAAGATGAAGTGCGGGAGTGGCGGCATTTTGTCATGCCCGGCAAACAGAACGCCGCCGGGCAATATAGCCGGGTGGCGGCGACGCCTGACCCGGCCTGCTGCGAGATTACTTGTTAATCTGCGCGTGCATTTCCTGCACCGAAATCACCTTCTCGGTGGCGTCCGCGTTCAGCGCCATGGCCGTCGCGAAGCCGCCGTTCAGGGTGGTGTCGTAATGCACTTTATACTGCAGCGCACTGCGGCGAATCAGCTTGGAATCTTCAATCGCCTGGCGGCCTGCGGTGGTGTTGATGATGTAGGTGTACTCGCCATTCTTGATACGGTCCTGAATGTGCGGACGGCCTTCATGCACCTTGTTCACCAGGCGTGGGTTAATGCCTGCTTCACCCAGCACCACGGCGGTGCCGTGGGTAGCATCCAGCTCGAAGCCCTGCTTGAGCAGCTTCGCCGCCAGGTCCACCACGCGCTCTTTGTCACCTTCACGCACGGAGAGCAGCGCACGGCCCTGCTTCTTCATGGTGGAGTTGCTGCCGAGCTGCGCTTTGGCAAAGGCTTCCGCGAAGGTACGACCAACGCCCATCACTTCCCCGGTAGAGCGCATTTCTGGTCCTAACAGCGGGTCGACGCCCGGGAACTTGTTGAACGGCAGCACAACTTCTTTCACCGAGTAGTACGGCGGGATGATTTCTTCAGTGTGGCCCTGCTGCTTCAGCGACTGGCCGACCATCACGCGCGCCGCCACTTTCGCCAGAGGCAGGCCGGTGGCTTTGGAGACGAACGGCACGGTACGCGCTGCACGCGGGTTCACTTCAATCAGGTAGACTTCGTTGTCTTTCACCGCGAACTGCACGTTCATCAGGCCGCGAACCTGCAGCTCGAAGGCCAGCTTCTGCACCTGCTCGCGCATCACGTCCTGAATCTCTTTGCTCAGGGTGTAGGCTGGCAGAGAACACGCGGAGTCACCGGAGTGAACGCCCGCCTGTTCGATATGCTCCATGATGCCGCCAATCAGCACGCTTTCGCCATCGCAGATGGCGTCAACGTCCACTTCCACCGCATCGTCCAGGAAGCGGTCCAGCAGTACTGGCGCATCGTTAGACACGCTGACCGCGGTCTGGAAGTAGCGGCGCAGGTCGGCTTCGTCATAAACGATTTCCATCGCGCGGCCGCCGAGTACGTAGGAAGGACGCACCACCAGCGGATAGCCGATGTCTTTCGCCTTCTCGACCGCCATGTCGATGGTGGTGACGGTGGCGTTCGCAGGCTGCTTCAGCTTCAGGCGGTCAACCGCCTGCTGGAAGCGCTCGCGGTCTTCTGCACGGTCGATAGCGTCCGGGCTGGTGCCGATAATCGGTACGCCCGCCGCTTCCAGCGCGCGCGCCAGCTTCAGCGGAGTCTGGCCGCCGTACTGCACGATAACGCCCTTTGGCTTCTCGATGCGCACGATTTCCAGCACGTCTTCAAAGGTCACTGGCTCGAAGTACAGGCGGTCAGAGGTGTCGTAGTCGGTGGAGACGGTTTCCGGGTTACAGTTGACCATGATGGTCTCATAACCATCTTCACGCAGCGCCAGCGACGCATGTACGCAGCAGTAGTCAAACTCAATACCCTGACCGATACGGTTCGGGCCGCCGCCGAGGACCATGATTTTGTCACGGTCGGTAGACGGGTTCGCTTCGCACTCTTCTTCGTACGTGGAGTACATGTACGCGGTATCGGTAGAGAATTCTGCCGCACAGGTATCCACGCGCTTGTAAACCGGGTGCAGATTGTACTGGTCGCGCAGCTTGCGCACTTCGGACTCGCGTACGCCGGCCAGTTTTGCCAGACGCGCGTCGGCAAAGCCTTTACGCTTCAGGGCGCGCAGGAAATCAGCGTCGAGGCCGGTGATGCCGACTTCTGCCACTTTCTCTTCCAGACGCACCAGCTCTTCAATCTGTACCAGGAACCAGCGGTCAACGTTGGTCAGGTTAAAGACGCCGTCTACGGACAGGCCCGCACGGAACGCATCGGCGATGTACCAGATACGCTCGGCACCGGCGTCTTTCAGCTCGCGACGGATTTTGGTCAGCGCTTCAGGATCGTCCAGGCTCACTTTCGGGTCGAAGCCTGTTGCTCCCACTTCCAGACCGCGCAGCGCTTTCTGTAAGGACTCCTGCTGGGTACGGCCAATCGCCATCACTTCACCGACGGATTTCATCTGCGTCGTCAGGCGGTCGTTCGCGCCCACAAACTTCTCGAAGTTGAAGCGAGGGATTTTGGTCACAACGTAGTCGATGGACGGCTCGAAGGACGCCGGTGTACGCCCGCCGGTGATGTCGTTCATCAATTCGTCGAGGGTGTAACCTACCGCCAGTTTCGCCGCCACTTTGGCAATCGGGAAGCCGGTCGCTTTCGAAGCCAGCGCGGAAGAACGAGACACGCGCGGGTTCATTTCGATAACAATCAGGCGACCGTTTTTCGGGTTCACGGAGAACTGGACGTTGGAGCCGCCGGTTTCCACGCCGATTTCACGCAGCACCGCCATCGAGGCGTTACGCATGATTTGATATTCTTTGTCGGTCAGCGTCTGGGCAGGGGCAACGGTAATGGAGTCGCCGGTGTGGATGCCCATGGCGTCGAAGTTTTCGATGGAGCAGACGATGATGCAGTTGTCGTTTTTATCACGCACCACTTCCATCTCGTACTCTTTCCAGCCGATCAGCGATTCATCAATCAGCAGTTCGTTGGTTGGAGAAAGATCCAGGCCACGGGCGCAGATCTCTTCGAACTCTTCGCGGTTGTAGGCGATGCCGCCGCCGGTGCCGCCCATGGTGAAGGACGGACGGATGATGCATGGATAGCCTACGTCGGCAGCAACGGCCAGCGCTTCTTCCATCGTATGCGCGATACCGGAACGGGCGGTATCCAGGCCGATTTTCTTCATCGCCACGTCGAAGCGACGGCGGTCTTCCGCTTTATCAATCGCGTCGGCGGTAGCGCCAATCATTGTCACACCGAACTCTTCCAGCACGCCCTGACGCTCCAGCTCCAGCGCGCAGTTCAGCGCAGTCTGGCCGCCCATGGTCGGCAGGACCGCGTCCGGACGCTCTTTTTCGATGATTTTGCGCACCACTTCCCAGTGAATCGGCTCGATGTAGGTCGCATCGGCCATTTCCGGGTCGGTCATGATGGTTGCCGGGTTGGAGTTCACCAGAATGACGCGGTAGCCCTCTTCACGCAGCGCTTTACACGCCTGGGCACCGGAGTAGTCGAACTCACAGGCCTGGCCGATAACAATCGGGCCAGCGCCGAGGATCAGGATGCTTTTTATATCTGTACGTTTTGGCATGGTCTTCTCGGCTCCTGATTATTTAGCGGTCTTACGGTATTGCTCGATAAGTTCGATAAAGTGGTCGAACAGCGGCGCGGCATCGTGCGGGCCAGGGCTCGCTTCAGGGTGCCCCTGGAAACTGAACGCCGGTTTGTCGGTACGGTGGATGCCCTGAAGAGTGCCGTCGAACAGCGACTTATGCGTCACGCGCAGCGTGGCAGGCATTGATGCTTCGTCAACCGCAAAACCGTGGTTCTGCGCGGTGATCATCACCGTGTTGTTGTCGATGTCTTTCACCGGATGGTTGCCGCCGTGGTGGCCGAACTTCATCTTGATGGTTTTGGCTCCGCTCGCCAGCGCCAGCAGCTGATGGCCGAGGCAGATACCAAATACCGGAATATCGGTTTCGAGGAATTTCTCAATCGCGGTAATCGCGTAGTCGCACGGTGCCGGGTCGCCCGGGCCGTTGGAAAGGAAGATGCCGTCCGGGTTCATCGCCAGCACGTCTTCGGCCGGGGTTTTCGCCGGAACAACGGTCAGCCGGCAGCCGCGGTCTACCAGCATGCGCAGGATGTTGCGCTTTGCGCCGTAGTCATAGGCCACTACGTGGAACGGTAGCTCTTCTTCTTTCTTCGCTTCCGGTAGTTCACCCGCGAGCGTCCAGCTGCCCTGAGTCCAGCTGTAGGATTCCGCGGTGGTGACTTCTTTTGCCAGATCCATGCCGTTCAGGCCAGGGAAGGCTTTAGCCTTCTCCAGCGCCAGCTGAGCATCCAGGTTATCGCCCGCGATAATGCAGCCGTTCTGGGCGCCTTTTTCGCGCAGTAAACGGGTCAGCTTGCGGGTATCGATATCGGCAATCGCCACGATATTGTGACGCTTCAGGTAAGTCGAGAGGTCTTCAGTACTGCGGTAGTTGCTGGCAATCAGCGGCAGGTCGCGAATGATGAGGCCCTGAGCATGTACCTGGGAAGATTCTTCATCAGCGGCGTTGGTGCCGACATTACCGATATGGGGATAAGTGAGAGTGACGATTTGGCGGGAATAGGAAGGATCAGTGAGGATTTCTTGATAACCGGTCATTGAAGTATTGAAAACGACTTCCCCAACCGCCGAACCCGTTGCCCCTATGGCCCGACCGTGAAACTGGGTTCCGTCTTCCAGAACCAAAAGCGCTGACTTAATCAAAACATCCTCCAGAGAATATTCACTCAGTTTATCTGCATATTAATTCACTCAATACGATGAATCAATGCAAATCTGCTGCCCGCGAATTTCGTGCAAACGGCGGCATTCTGGAGATTAACGAGGAGAAAGTCAACGTAAAGACGGGTATTTTTTATGTTATTTCACGCCACTGGTGAATACGTCGCTGTAAGACAGGCAAAAAGATCATCTAACAACCTTTCAGGAAACGCTTGCGCGCCAGGATAAGTGTAAAAATGAGGAGAGGGAAGTAAAAAAGTGGACCAGATGGTCAAAATTTACATTTACTCAACACATAATGAGATGATCACTTTATATTTTACCCTCTTAGAAATGAAAAACGATCCAAACAGATAAAATAAAAGGGCAATAAATTATTGCCCTCTGCAATCAACCAATTACGATTGCCACAACCACATCACGATGGGGTAAAACCTTTACAATCTGTTCAAATCTAGCACATCACGCATATCAAAAAGGCCATTACGTTTTTCTTTAAGCCACAAGGCCGATCTTACTGCCCCATTGGCAAAGGTCATGCGACTTGATGCTTTATGCGTGATTTCTATTCTTTCACCGATATCAGCGAACATCGCGGTATGTTCACCGACGATATCGCCTGCACGTACGGTAGCAAAACCAATTGTGCCCGGCACGCGTTCTCCTGTGTGGCCTTCACGACTGTATACGGCACACTCTTTCAGATCTTTATCGAGCGCATGGGCAATCGCCTCGCCCATCGCCAGCGCAGTGCCGGAGGGGGCATCGACTTTATGACGGTGGTGCGCTTCAATAATTTCGATATCGGTGTAGTCGCCCATCACCTTCGCTGCCTTTTCCAGCAGCTTGAGCATGACGTTAACGCCGACGCTAAAGTTAGCCGCGAACACAATCGCAATGCTTTCTGAAGCGTCACGAATCGCCTGTTTACCCGCTTCGTCAAAACCGGTGGTGCCAATCACCATGCCTTTGCCGTGTTCGCGACAAAACGCCAGATGATGCAGGGTCCCTTCCGGGCGGGTAAAATCGATAAAGACGTCGAAATCATCCTTCACCGCGTCCAGGCTGCATTGCACCTTCACGCCTGTTACACCCATTCCCGCCAGTTCACCGGCATCTGCGCCCAGCAGAGAAGAGCCTTCACGTTCTAACGCCGCCCCGAGCTTTACGCCTTCCAGCTGCGCGGCGGCCTGAATCAGTTGCCGTCCCATACGGCCGCCCGCGCCGGCAATGGCGACGCGGATGTGTCCATCATGCATATCTATTCTCTTCGTTAATACAATGTAAATCGTTTTCAGAGTAACCAGCGCCTGAACACCCTGCCACCCAAAAGCGTCGATAATTAGAATTTAACGTGAAACCACGATGAATATCAGTAAAAAGCATGGCGCTTAGCGAAAACCGCAGGAGCCCCGCACGACCAGCGTCGGCGGCAGGATCACCCGCTTCGGCGGTTCGTCGTTGCCCTGAATGCGGCTGAACAACAGCTCCCCCGCCTTGCGGCCAATCTCTTTTGCCGCCACCGATACCGTAGTCAGAGCCGGTTGCACCAGCGCAGCCTCGGTAATATCGTCAAAACCCACCAGCGCAAAATCACGCCCTGGTTCGCGCCCCGATTTGCGTAAAGCCTGCATAACGCCCAGCGCGACAATATCCTGATAGCATACGGCGGCGGTAATTTCCGGATAATGGCTTAAAAGCGCTTCCGCAACCCGCGCACCGTCGCTCTGGCTCGCCTGAGAAGTGACAATCCACTCCGGCCTTGGCGAAACACCGCTTTCCAGCAGCTTGCTGGTAAAACCGCCAATACGCTGCGACCTTGTGCCGGAATTCTGACTGCCGCCGATAAAAGCGATGTTTTTGTGCCCGAGCTTCAGTAAATGCGTCGTCGCCATTTGCGTGCCAAGGAAGTTATCCGTGCCCACAAAATCAAAATCCGGATCGTCGAGCGGGCGCACCACCATAATGGCCGGAATATTGCGGCGCTTCAGGCCATCGAAAAAGGCCTGCGGCGTACCGCGCGCGGCACAGAGCACCATCCCGCAGGCGCTGTTGCGCATCAGCGAATCGACAAATTTCTGCTGCCGCTCCTCCGACTCTTCGCTGTTCGCCAGAAACAGCAGCATCTCGTGACGCTCCATTTCATGGCTCAGACCTGCGGTCATTTCACCGTAAAACGGGTTGGTGATGTCATGCAGCAGCAGGCCCACCTGGTTACTGCTGCGATTACGCAGATTCGCCGCAGTCTGGTTATAGACGTAGCCGGACTCATCCAGCGCTTTCAGCACTCTCTCCCGGGTCGCCTGCGAAATCCGCCCGCGGTTGCGCAGCACCATCGACACCGTTGCCGTAGACACTCCCGCCCGCTCGGCAACCAGGGCAAGCGTAATTGTTGTCATGGTTCCTCCTCTGTTCCGTACAGATTAATCGAATAACCTGATATTTGCATTACTCCCTGTGAGTTGCCTCACAGCCTGAATCACTAAACCCGGATTCTTGCTCCTTTTGCCGGGTTAATCGCGTTAACCACTCTTTTCTCTTTCGGTTAATCGATTAATCTTAATGGACGCATTCAGGGAGATAAACATGACCGTAACCACCTATGATAAATTCCCGGAAGTCCCGGTTCAGGGCTTCGACAGCCAGGCCTGGCAGGGCTGGCGGGATATTATTGCCACGCTGAAAACCCGACTGACGCAAAAGCCCAAAATCGTGCTGGTGATTGACTGCTACCCGGGCGTGCGCCTCGCGGAGATTGAGCGAGAAATGACATCGCTGGATCCTGCACTGCTCCTCAACGCTGAAAACGCGCGCCGTGATGAGCAGTCATTACATGAGCTGCTGGCCCGCAATCTGACCGACGATCGCGTGTTTGGCGTGCTCTCCTGTCATCAGCTTCCGGAATTTTTTGACTCTGCCCGTCTGGAAACCCTGCGCCGACAGGTCACCGATGTACAAGAAGGCCTGGTGATTGTTTACGGCCCCGGCGCTTCGCTGATACATCAGGGAGACGTGCTGATTTATGCCGATCTGCCGCGCTGGGAAATCCAGATGCGGATGCGCAGCGGCGAGCTTGGCAACTGGGGCGTCGAAAACCAACATGAAGATATTCTGCGCCGCTACAAGCGCGCCTTTTTCATCGAATGGCGGGTGTTCGATAAACACAAAACACCGCTGTTGAAACGTGCCGATTACCTGCTGGATACGACCCTTTCAGACGAGCCTGCGATGGTCAGCGGCGATGCGTTACGCGCAGGCCTGGCCCAAACCGCCGGACGTCCTTTCCGCGTAGTGCCGTTCTTCGACCCCGGCGTCTGGGGCGGCCAGTGGATGAAAAACCAGTTCGATCTCGATCCCTCGAAGCCTAACTACGCCTGGTGTTTTGACTGCGTGCCCGAGGAAAACAGCCTGTTGCTAAGGTTTGGCGACGTGCGGATCGAGATCCCTTCTCTCGACGTGGTTCTGCTGCACCCACGCGAACTGCTCGGTGAAAAAGTCCACGCCCGTTTTGGCGCAGAATTCCCGATTCGTTTCGATTTTCTCGACACCATCGGCGGCCAGAACCTCAGCTTCCAGGTCCATCCGCTGACCGAATACATTCAACAGCAGTTCGGCATGCACTACACCCAGGACGAGAGCTACTACATCCTGGAAGCCGAGCCGGACGCGGTCGTGTATCTCGGCACCAAAACGGGCACCGATCCCGTAGCCATGATTGACGATCTGCATCGCGCGGCGAACGGTGAAAAAGCCTTCGATGATGCGCGTTTCGTCAATCAGATCCCGGCCCGCAAGCACGATCACTTCCTGATCCCGGCGGGAACCGTCCACTGCTCCGGTTCCGGCACCATGGTGCTGGAGATCAGCGCCACGCCTTACATCTTTACCTTCAAGCTCTGGGACTGGGGCCGCCTCGGCCTCGACGGTTTGCCTCGCCCGGTGCATCTGGAGCATGGCGAACAGGTCATCGACTGGCAGCGGGACACAAAATGGGTCAATGAGCATCTGGTCAACCGCATTGAGCCACTGGCCGAAGGCGAAGGCTGGCGCGAAGAGCGCACCGGATTGCATGAACGGGAATTTATCGAGACGCGCCGCCACTGGTTTACCGCCCCGGTAACGCATCACACTCACGGTGGCGTCAACGTGCTGAATCTCGTGGAAGGTGCAGAAGCCCGCGTGGAAAGCCCAACGGGGGCTTTCGATCCGTTCGTGGTGCACTACGCCGAAACCTTTATCGTCCCCGCGTCCGTCGGGGAATACCGAATTTCACCATGGGGCAAAGGCGTCGGACAACAGCTTGCCACCGTCAAAGCCTGGGTCAGGGGGTAAAAGATGATTTCCGTGATTGTCGCTTCACATGGCCCGCTGGCCGGCGCCTTACTGGAAAGCGCGAAAATGGTGTACGGCGAACTGCCGTACGTTCACGGCGTCACGCTCGGTGAAACTGCCGGAATAGAAGGCTTCCGGCATGATTTTTCCCGCACGCTGGCATCGGCAAGCGAAGGTGCAGACGGCGTGCTGGTGCTGTGCGATATGCAAAGCGGCACGCCGTGGAACGTGGCCTGTGAATACGCGTTTTCACCTCAAACCATGCCGCCCGTGGCGGTGCTGGCAGGGGTGAACTTGCCAATGTTGCTGCAAACCGACGACGTCCGGGCGCTGCAAAACGTTCATGCCGCCGCGGCACTGCTGCTGGAGCTGACCCAGCCGACGCTGGTGATTGCCGCTCCGGCATCGGTTACTCAATCTGATGATTTTTAAGGAGTCCGCCATGAGTCTTTCCTTTGTTCGTATCGACGACCGCGTCATTCATGGGCAGCTCGTCACGCGCTGGGCCAAAGAGCTGCCCTGCGACGGTATTGTGGCCATTGATGATGCCGTTGCGGCCGACCCCCTCCTCTCCTCAGTGATGAAAGGGGCCGTTTCCGATACCAAAGTCTGGCTGTTCGATACCGCCACGGCCATCGAAAAGCTGCCGAAGGTGATTGCGAGCGACAAGCGTTACTTCGTGATTGGTAAATCACCCGTCACCCTGCAGCGCATCGAAGAGGCCGGTATCAGCCTTAAAAACAACAACGGTAAAATCAACGTCGGCCCGATGAGCGCCCGTGCCAATACCACCACCATCGGCCCAAATCAGTCGGTGAGCGCTGAGGAAATTGCCGCATTCGAGTGGCTCAGCAACCACGGCCACCACGTTGAGTTTCGCCTGGTGCCGGACGCCAGCTGCTACAGCTGGCAGGATGCCCGGCAGAAGCTGAAATAAGGAGCCGATGATGATATTTGAAGCCACACTGATTGGCCTGCTGTGCTACCTCGGAGCGCTGAGCAGCCCCTGGCTGTTCGGCCTGACCGGCGGCTGGTACCTGATCACCCGTCCGCTGGTATCGGGCATGCTGGTGGGCCTGATCCTTGGCGATCTCAAAACCGGGATCATGATTGGCGTTGCGGTACAGGCGGTCTATATCGCCATGGTCACGCCGGGCGGTTCGATGCCCGCCGACCTCAACTTTGTTGCATACCCGGCGATTGCACTGGGGATCCTGTCAGGTAAAGGGCCGGAAGTCGCGGTCGCGCTGGCGGCCACCATCGGCATTGCCGGAACCATTTTGTTTAACACCATGATGGTGCTGAACTCGTTCTGGAACCACCGGGCCGATAACGCGCTGGAGCGTGGCGACGAGCGAGGGCTTTACCTCAACAGCGCCATCTTCCCACAGGCGACCAACTTTCTTCTGCGCTTTGTCCCCACGTTTATTGCGGTCTACTTCGGTGCCCAGTACATCAGCGGCTTTATGGACAGCCTGCCGAAAGTCGTGATTTCGACAATGGGCGTGCTCGGCGGCATTCTGCCCGCCGTCGGCATCGCTATCCTGCTGAAGCAAATCATTAAAAACTACACCATGCTGATCTACTTCCTCGTTGGCTTCATTTGCATTGTTTTCCTGAAGCTGAACATGGTGGCGCTGGTGATCGTTGGTGCGCTGTTGGCGCTTATCCATTACAACTACAAGCCGGAAGCGCCGCAGCCCGCTGCGACCAGAACGGCTGCGGACGATGAGGATGAATTCTGATGGAAGAACGTAAGCTGAACCGGGCCGATCTGCGTCGCTGCTGGCGGGCGTGGATGATGCACAACCTGTCGTCAATGAGCTTCGAGCGTCTGGAATCTTTTGGCTTCTGCCTGAGCATGCTGCCGGTAGCACGTAAGCTCTATCCGGACGCCACGCAGCGCACTGAAATGCTGCGCCGTCACGCCTCTTTCTACAACACCGAACCGCAAATCGGCGCGATCGTGAACGGCATGGCGCTGGGGCTCGAGGAGAAAAAAGCCAACGGTGAGCCCATCGACGGAGAGATGATCAACACCCTTAAGGTGGGGCTGATGGGGCCGATCGCGGGGATCGGCGACTCGATGATCCCCGGAATGCTGATCCCCATTCTGCTGAGCATTGGCATGGCGCTGGCAGCCGGGGGCAATATTCTTGGCCCTCTGTTTTACACCGTAGCGTGGCTGGCCATTATCTTACCCGGCTCGTGGTTCCTGTTTTTAAAAGGCTACCAGATGGGCTCGGGCTCGGTGGAAATGCTGGTCAGCAGTAAGTCTGCCCGCCTGCGCGAGGCACTGTCTCTGCTCGGCGTGTTCGTGATGGGCGGTGTGGCGGCAAGCTACGTTAAGCTCGGAACGGGACTTGAGTTCATCACCAAAGACGGCGTCAATATCCATGTGCAGCAGATGCTCGACGGCATTTTCCCGCAGCTGTTACCGCTGGTTGTCGTGCTGGGTACCTGGTATCTGATGGCGAAGCGTGGTGTATCGCCGGTAAAAGCGATGCTCCTGCTGCTGGTACTGGCGGCGATAGGTGTGGCTACAGGCGTGTTTGCCTGAGGTATTGCCCGGCAGCGTTGCATTTGCCGGGCCTGCAATATTCCGTAGGCCGGGTAAGCGTCGCGCCACCCGGCAATAATCATGGATGGAAGTTGTGCCACAGCGCAGCGGTTTTGTCCGGACGAGAGATAAACTGGAAACGCGCCGGATCGTCAATAAACTGCTGATAAATTGGCGCTTCAGTGATACCAAACTCATGGTACTGACGAGGCGTTATCGCCTGCAAACGCCCCGGCATATAGTGCGTATTATGCTGCCAGATAACCTGGTTATCCTGTAACAGCGGATACCATGCCAATCCTTTGTGCGCCCGCACTGCCTCATATTCAAAACCGTATTCCCTGTCGCACCACGCCCCAAACGTCAGCGGCTGCGACGGATCGGCAGAGATCGTAGCGTGCCCCCAGCCTGGCGGGACCAGCACTTTTTCGCCAGGTCCGGCAATCACCGCAAAGCAGCGACCGGGATCGTCTGCCACGCATTCCTGCATGTAGATAATCGCCTTGCCCTGCCAGATCTCATACAGCTCCGGCGGCGACCAGCCGCTATGCTCGCTGATGCGATGAACATGCCCCTGGCTACGGATCGGCTCATCCCCTAATTTGCCCGCCGCGTAGGTCACGACCCCAAACAGCAACATCCTTTTTTTAAGCTCATCTCTGTCCTGCAGCCGGGCCACGTCCATGGCTATGGCGTAAACATCTTCCGGCCCGCCACATTCTGGATCGCGAAGGGAAGCGCGAATTTGATCGAGGTGGCGAATTTCAGGCATGGGACCCGTTACGTCTTCGCCGTAGGTGAAGCCTAATGGATCGCGATGGGCGACCATCGCCAGCCCGTAAGGCAAAACGGTCTCAGCCATTCTGCACCTCTTTCGCCATCAGCTGCAGGTTAGCCGTGGTGATCCTTCTGGCAAATCCTCCCGCCAGGGATGCGTAATCATGCCCGGCGGTCGTTGGCCAGACGGCCAGCGCCGAGAGGATTTCGCTACCTGAATTAACCAAACGATGCGCAGTAAAGCCTGCGATGATATGCACGGATCCCGCCGTCACCTTTTCGAGGCGCGTCTTGCCCTGTTCGTCCTGTAGTAGCAGAAAACCTTCGCCGCGCAGACCAAAGTAAACTTCGCCCTGCTCGCGGCGCGCGTGGAAATGCCCGCGGGTCATGAAAAGTTCATCGCCCACGCGCCCGGGATTCAGATGCGTAACGCCGGCATACAGCTCGCCCGCTCCGGACGGAGAATCAAACATTTCTACGGTGTAAACGGGTAGAAGCGGGTCGCTCTGACGCCAGGCTTCATCGTCAGCAAAGACGCCAGCCAGATCGCCAAGATGTGTCGTTTTACGAATCAGCGGTTCGCCATGCAGCGCACCGGTTGCCCAGTCCACGTGACGTGGTGGGTTGTGAATTGGTTTCATGTCTATCTCCGGCCCGAGGAGAACAACACGACAAGTTTAGCAGGTTAATCGATTAAACCCGTATGATTTGCCCCGCGTTTGCAGGGCTTGTCACATTTCATTTTCAGGGAGCGAGGGCAATGACCTCCGCGACCCAGCGCCGGAAACCGTCGACGTCCAGATCCAGCGCAACCTGCGCATTTGCCGGACGCTCATAGCGGTTTTCGATATCCACAACCGTGGTGCCAGCGGTCCAGGTTCCCTGCGTTTCTACCGCCACAAAGCAAGGTTTCAACGTGAACAGCTCCGGACGCACCAGCCAGGCGATAGCACACAGGTCGTGCATCCGCAGACCACTGGTCATGCTGCCGCTGCGATAGTGGCTGAACAGCGAGTGCAGCATTTTTCCGGTTTTGTTCAGGCCTGGCAGCTGTGCGAGATATTCCGGTGTCAGCATCGCTTGATTGGTGACGTCGAGACCGCACATTACGATCTCAATCCCGCTACGGAATACACGTTCCGCGGCCTCCGGATCGATGGCGATATTAAATTCGGCATTTGGCGTGAAGTTACCGCGACCCGCCGATCCGCCCATGATCACCAGGCGGCGGATGTTGAATGTGCATTCCGGATAGTGGGTCAACAAGAGCGCTATATTCGTCAACGGGCCAATCGCCACGAGCGTCATCGGCTCCGGGGCGCTCATTAATGCATCACGAAGAGCGATAAAGGCCGGCTTCGCCAGCGGCTGGCGCTGGTGTTCGACAAAATCATACCCTTCCATGCCGGATTCGCCGTGAACGTAGGCAGCATCGCGTAGCGGACGCAGCAGCGGCGTGGCGGCGCCTTGCGCCACCGGCACGTCGGCCTGCCAGAAATGCAGCAGCTGCAGCGCGTTGCGGGTGGTTTTCTCCACGGAGACGTTACCGGCTACGGTGGTAAGCAGCTGAAGGTTGAGCTCAGGGGCAAACAGCGCCGCCGCGATGGCAGCTGCATCATCAATGCCAGGATCGGTGTCGAGAATGAAAGATAAGGGCATGATTCCTCCATAAAAAAAGCCAGGTGTTTAGCCTGGCATTTTTTCATATCGTCGGGGGAAAAAACTTATTCCACTTCGCGAATGTCGAGACGCAGCTCTTTCGGCACTTCGAAAACGATGTTCTCTTCGCGGCCTTCCAGCGGCACCGCTTCACCGCCCCCAAGCTCCTGCAGGCGGGCAATGACGTTCTGCACCAGAATATCCGGCGCGGAAGCTCCGGCGGTCACGCCGACACAGCTCGCGGTTTTCACCCACTCTTCCTGGATATCGGTGGAATCATCAATCAGGAACGCGGATTTACCCATACGCTGCGCCAGCTCCGCCAGGCGGTTGGAGTTGGAGGAGTTTTTCGAGCCAACGACCAGCACAACGTCTGCACGCTGGGCTAAATCACGCACGGCTTCCTGACGGTTGGTGGTGGCGTAACAAATATCGTCTTTACGCGGCCCGACAATTTTCGGAAAACGGCTGCGCAGCGCGTCAATCACGTCTGAGGTATCGTCGACGGAAAGTGTGGTCTGGGTCATAAACGACAGGCGAGCTTCGTTTTTCACGCTCAGCTTCCAGACATCTTCAGGCGACTCGACCAGATACATACCGCCCGCCGGGTTGCTGTACTGCCCCATGGTGCCTTCCACTTCAGGGTGCCCGGCGTGGCCAATCAGAATCGATTCTTCGCCGCGACGGCTGGCGCGCGCCACTTCCATATGCACTTTCGTGACCAGCGGACAGGTGGCGTCAAACACCGTCAGGTCGCGGTTTTTGGCTTCGTTACGAACTGCCTGAGAAACGCCGTGCGCGGAAAAAATCAGGATGGTGCCGTCCGGCACTTCGCTGATTTGCTCAATGAAAATCGCACCGCGCTGGCGCAGGCTGTCTACCACGTAGCGGTTGTGCACCACTTCGTGACGAACGTAAATCGGCGCGCCAAAGATCTCCAGCGCGTTTTCAACAATGCTGATAGCGCGGTCTACGCCAGCGCAGAAGCCGCGCGGGTTGGCCAACAGGATCTGCATCTTATGCCTCCAGTGCCGGGTCTATCTCCAGCACTTCAATATCAAAATGAACGGTACGCCCCGCCAGCGGGTGGTTGAAATCGACGGTGATAGAATCGCCGTTAATTTCGCGAATAACCCCCGGCATTTCGCTGCCATCCATTGCGGTAAAGAGCATGATTGCGCCGATTTCCGGCTCGCCCGCATCCATAAACTCACGGCGTGAAAAATACTGAATCAGGTCCGGGCTCGGCACGCCGAAAGCCGCGTCAGGCTCCAGCGAGAAAGT
This sequence comes from Scandinavium sp., assembly GCF_032012665.1. Lineage (NCBI taxonomy): Bacteria > Pseudomonadati > Pseudomonadota > Gammaproteobacteria > Enterobacterales > Enterobacteriaceae > Scandinavium > Scandinavium sp. The sequence goes on along the minus strand of NZ_DALZVG010000005.1, from coordinate 64,211 downwards.
GGTTTTGTCGCCCTCTTTCAGGCCCAGCAGATGCTGCTCAAGCCCTTCGGACAGTGACGCATCGCCAAGACGGAACAGCGCTGGCTTGCCGTTGTTGCGGGTGGATTCAGCGGTGGAGCCATCGTCGAGTTTTAGCGTGAAGTGCACCAGCACCGCGCTGTTGCTCTGTACAGATTTAGACATGCAGGTTTGCTCTAAAGTTTAGGCTGTTTGCCCGGCGGCGCTAACGCTTACCGGGCCTACAAGGAGCGCAGTACATTTGTAGGCCGGATAAGCGCCAGCGCCATCCGGCCATGCTTATGCGACTTTTTTCTCTTTAGAAGGCAGGAAGCCTTCCAGCACGATCAACGCGGCACCGATACAGATGGCGGAATCCGCAAGGTTGAAGGTGGCAAAGTGCCAGTCGCCGACGTAGAAGTCGATCATATCGACCACGAAGCCGTGCCACAGGCGGTCAAACAGGTTACCCAGCGCGCCGCCAATGATCAGCGCATACGCAATGTTGTTCAGCTTCTGCGAGGCTTTCGAGCGGTACATCAGCACCGCCAGAATCACGCAGATGCCGATGGCTATTCCGGCAAAGAACCAGCGCTGCCAGCCGCCGCTGTCGGCGAGGAAGCTAAACGCCGCGCCATAGTTACGCGCATAGTGCAGATTCAGCGACGGGAACAGCGACACCGTATCCCCCAGCGCGAAATGCTGGAGGATCAGATACTTGCTGCCCAGATCGATAATCAGCACGACCACCACCAGCCACAGCCAGCGCAGACCGCTTTTACAGATTGATTGGCTCATCAGGCAAACTTACGTTTTTCACCGTCACCGGCGACATTGCTGACACAGCGGCCGCAGATTTCTGCGTGTTCCGCCACCTGACCGACATCGGAGGTGTAATGCCAGCAGCGCGGGCATTTCTCACCTTCGGCTTTCTGCAACGCCACCTTCAGGCCTTTCAGCAGTTCGCTTGGCTGCGCGTCGGCGGTTGCTGCAGCATAATCCGCAACCGAGGCCCCGGAGGTCAACAGGACAAATCGCAATTCATCGTCCAGCGCGGTCAGCTTGGCCGCCAACTCAGGTTCAGCGTACAGGGTAACTGCCGCCTCCAGTGAGCCGCCAACTTTCTTATCAGCACGCGCCTGCTCGATGACTTTGTTCACTTCGCCTCGCACCTTCAGCAGCTCGTCCCAGAAGGCATCGTTCATCGCTTCGGTTTCACCCAGGCCAAACAGTCCGGTGTACCACTCGCCGGTGAAGACATACTTCTCACGGTCGCCTGGCAGGTAGCCCCAGATTTCATCCGCAGTGAAGGACATGATCGGTGCCATCCAGCGAACCAGCGCTTCCGCAATGTGATACAGCGCGGTCTGGCAGCTGCGACGGGCAACGCTGTCGGCCTTAGCGGTGTACTGACGGTCCTTGATGATGTCGAGGTAGAACGAGCCCATTTCAATGGAGCAGAAGCGCATCAGGCGCTGCACCACTTCGTGGAAGTCGTAAGACTCATAGGCCTTCAGGATGTCTTCCTGCGCGGCCTGAGCACAGCCCACCGCCCAGCGATCCAGCACGACCATCTCTTCCGGTTTCACCATGTCTTTTGCCGGATCGAAACCGTTAAGGTTCGCCAGCAGGAAGCGAGCGGTGTTACGGATACGGCGATAGCTGTCGGCAGCACGCTTAAGGATCTCATCGGAGACGGCCATTTCGCCGGTGTAGTCGGTCGATGCCACCCACAGACGCAGAATGTCGGCACCCAGCTTGTTCATCACGTCCTGCGGACTAACGGTGTTGCCGATGGACTTGGACATTTTGCGACCCTGACCATCAACGGTGAAGCCGTGGGTCAGTACCTGACGATAAGGCGCTTTGCCTTTCATCGCCGTGGAGATCATCAGGGAGGACATGAACCAGCCGCGATGCTGATCGGAACCTTCCAGATACATATCCGCAGCGTGACCGGCGAACTCAGGTCGCACGTCAACAACAGAGGAGTGAGTCGAGCCGGAATCGAACCAGACGTCGAGGGTATCCGGCACTTTTTCATAGGTGTCAGCGTCGTCACCCATGATGTCGCGCGGATCGAGATCCCACCACGCCTGAATGCCGTCCTGCTCAACGCGCTTCGCCACTTCTTCCATCAGCTCCAGAGTGCGCGGATGCAGCTCCTGGGTCTCTTTGTGAACGAACAGCGACATTGGCACGCCCCACGTACGCTGACGGGAGATACACCAGTCAGGACGGTTTGCGACCATGGATTCAATACGCGCCTGGCCCCAGTCCGGGATCCACTGCACGCCTTTGATCTCGCTCAGCGACTGCTCACGCAGGCCTTTCTGATCCATGCTGATAAACCACTGCGGCGTGGCGCGGAAGATAATAGGCGTTTTGTGACGCCAGCAGCATGGATAGCTATGTACCAGCTTCTCAACGTGCAGCAGCGCGCCGCTTTCACGCAGCATGTTGACGATGACGTCGTTCGCCTTGAAGACGTTAACGCCGTCCAGAGACGGATAAGTGCCTGCCACATACGCGCCGTCCGGGCCAACCGGGTTAGCGATTTCCAGGCCGTATTTCTGGCTGATGGTGTAGTCGTCAGGACCGTGACCACCGGCGGTGTGCACCGCACCTGTACCCGCGTCGAGCGTAACGTGATCGCCAAGGATTGCCGGAACGTCGAAATCGAGGAATGGATGCTTAAAGCGCATCAGCTCCAGCTCGGAGCCTTTAACGGTGCCCAGCACGCTGTAATCAGCGATGCCTGCGCGTTTGGTGACGCTTTCCACCAGATCTTTCGCCAGGATCAGCGCCTGACCCTCGACCTGTACCAGCGCATACTCAAATTCTGGCGACAGGGAGATAGCGCGGTTAGCCGGCAGCGTCCACGGAGTGGTCGTCCAGATAACCAGCGATACCGGGCCGTTAACGGAAGTCACGCCAAATTTGGCTTTTACCGCATCCTGATCGACAGCGTGGAAAACCACGTCGATAGACGGAGAGGTTTTGTCGTAATACTCAACTTCCGCTTCCGCCAGCGCAGAACGGCAGTCAACGCACCAGTGCACCGGCTTCGCGCCTTTGTGCAGGTGACCGTTGCCGATGATTTTACCCAGCGCGCGGATGATGTTGGCTTCGGTGTTGAAGTCCATGGTCAGGTAAGGACGAGACCAGTCGCCAAGCACGCCAAGACGGATAAAGTCTTCGCGCTGCCCGTTAACCTGGGTAGCGGCATATTCACGGCATTTTGCGCGGAACTCTGCGGCGGTGAATTTCTCGCCCGGCTTGCCAAACTCCTGCTCAACCTTCAGCTCGATCGGCAGACCGTGGCAGTCCCAGCCAGGCACGTACGGCGAGTCAAAGCCCGTCAGGCCTTTGGACTTAACGATAATGTCTTTCAGAATCTTGTTTACGGAGTGACCAATATGAATGCTGCCATTCGCATAAGGAGGGCCATCATGCAGAATGAAGGTTTTTTTGCCTTTTTTCGCCGCACGGATGATGCCGTAAAGGTCATCATCGGTCCAACGCGCCAGCATTCCCGGTTCACGCTTGGCGAGGTCGCCACGCATCGGGAACCCTGTTTCCGGCAAATTCAGGGTTGATTTATAGTCACTCATCAGATTCTCGTTTCCGTATTTTTACGTTGGCATTACGCCGGGTTTGATAGCCCGAATAACTCGCGAGCCGTTAATTCATCACGCGCAATTTGCGCTTTCAATTCGTCCAGCGACGCGAATCGCTGTTCGTTGCGTATTTTTTTACGCAGTATGACATCGATATGGCGACCGTAGAGGTCCATTACAACGTCTAACAGATGTACTTCCAGCTGCTGGCGCACGCCCGCAACCGTCGGACGGGTACCAATATTGGCAACGCCTGGCAACAGTTTATCGCCAAGGCCCGCCACTTCCACCGCGTAGACCCCTTTCACCGGGGAAACCTGGCGACGCAGCGGCAGATTCGCCGTCGGAAAACCAATGGTGCGCCCAAGTTCATCTCCGTGAACCACTCGCCCGGCAATGCTGAAAGGGTGGCCCAACAGCGTTTCGGCGAGTTCAAGATCGTCTTCCGCCAGCGCCTGGCGCACGGCGGTGCTGCTGATGCGCAGCCCACCTTCACAGAAGGTTTGGGTGCTGGTGACGTCAAAGCCAAACTCATCACCGGCTTTCTGTAATAGCAAGAAATCCCCTTCGCGACCAGCGCCGAAGCGGAAATCATCGCCAACCGCCAGATACTGAACGCCGAGGCGTTTTACCAGCAGCTCGCTGATAAACTCTTGCGCCGTCAGCGCAGCAAAGCGGCGGTCAAAGCGCACGCAGAGCACGTAGTCCACGCCGCTTTCAGCAAGGTATCGCACTTTATCACGCAGTCGCGTCAGGCGAGCGGGCGCTTTATCGACGGCGAAAAGCTCAAGCGGCTGGGGTTCAAAAATCATCACCACTACAGGCAGCCCGCGCTCACGTCCTTCCGCAAGCAACCGCTGTAACAATGCCTGATGCCCACGATGCACACCGTCGAAATTGCCAATGGTCAGCACGCACCCATGCGGTGCCTGCCCCAGATTGTGTATGCCGCGTATCAGCTTCATGTCTGGCTCAAAACAGTGAAAATCGTCAAAGTATACCTTGTACGGCTGACGACGTTAACCGCCGATTGCACCTGAGGACGGAAAGATGCAAGGATTTCATTCACCTTGGCCAAAACCCGCCGTTCCTGACGATTTTTATCATGGAAAGGCTGTATTCGAGGGACGCAAGCTGGTAGAATCCTGCGCCATCACTACGTAACCAAGCGTTGTCACACTAACGGCGCTTATTTGCACAAATCCATTGACAAAAGAAGGCTAAGAGGGCATATTCCTCGGCCTTTGAATTGTCCATATAGATCATATTTGGGAGTTGGACCTTGGCTAATATCAAATCAGCTAAGAAGCGCGCCGTTCAGTCTGAAAAGGCCCGCAAGCACAACGCTAGCCGTCGTTCTATGATGCGTACTTTCATCAAGAAAGTATACGCAGCTGTAGAAGCTGGCGACAAAGCTGCTGCACAGAAAGCATTTAACGAAATGCAACCGATCGTGGACCGTCAGGCTTCTAAAGGTCTGATCCACAAAAACAAAGCTGCGCGTCATAAAGCCAACCTGGCTGCGCAGATCAGCAAACTGGCTTAATCGCCGCTTCGCTGTACTTTGTAGAAAAAACCCGCTTCGGCGGGTTTTTTTATGCCTGAATGTCAGCGCGGGAGCGTAAAGAGCGCCGAGTAATCCCGATTACAGATGCGCTGCACCGCCGGGTGCTGAATCATGCGCTCGGCAAAAATCGCGTGATACTCTTCCATCACGTTTTCCATCCGTCCAATCTCCACAATGTTGTCGTCCGCATATAAATCATGCGCGTAGAGCGTTGGCGCCACAAAAATCGCATTGTGCGCTGCACCGAAGGCTTTCATCAATGCCGCATCGTCAAACTCACCGAGCACTTCCACCTTCAGCCCCTGAGTGTTGATCCAGTTCAGCAGCTTGCGCCCGAGCATTGAGCGTCGGCCTGGAATCAACAGGCGCCGCTCCTCCAGGCAGGCAGGGAATGGTTTTTCAGGCCTCGGATTCATGCACCAGAAGCTAACGCCGCATTCGCCAATCTTCACCGAAAAGAGCCCTTCCTGCTGCGTGGAATCAATGGGGCAGTCAGAGATAATCATGTCGAGCTTGTGCTGGCTAAGCTGCTCCAGCAGCATTTCATGCGTGGATTCAAAGCATCGTAAATGAATTTGTTCATCTTCCACTACCGCTGCGTCCAGCACGCCGCTGACCAGACGCTTTGACAACGCATCCGCTACGCCAACATCGAACAACAGATTCGACTCTTTGCGATAGTTGATGATGTCGAGCATCTCCTGGCTCAGGGTGAACATTTTATCCGCATAGCGAAACACCAGCTCTCCCAGCTCGCTGGGCTCAAGCCCCCTGCCCTTGCGCTTGAACAGTTTTCCCTGCAAACGTTCTTCCAGCGCCTTAATCTGTCCGGTGATAGTCTGCGGCGTCAGATACAGCGCTTCCGCCGCGCCGACCACCGAGCCCTCTGTATAGACATGCCAGAAGTAGTACAGGTGGTTGTAGTTTATGTGCGACATAATTTCGCTCCCTGATGAATGTCAGAACGAGAGCCGCTCAGGGCTCTCTGTAAGATGTCAGACCGGGCTGGTCTGCTCCACTGAGGTACGCATCCGCAGCAAGGTATATCCAATCACCGCAGACAGTACCGACCCCGTAAGGATCCCCATCTTAGCCCAGTTGATAAGCGCCGGGTCAACGCTGCCGAACGCCAGCGAGGCAATGAAAATCGACATGGTAAAGCCAATTCCGCACAGCACCCCCACCGCCATAATTTGCTTGCAGGTTGTGCCCACCGGCAGCGTGGCCCATTTCAGCTTCAGGGCAAGCCAGCAGAACAGGCTAATCCCCAGCGGTTTACCGATAAACAGCCCCGCGACAATCCCCAGCGGCAGCATCGACGTCAGCCCTTCCATCGTCACGCCCTGCAGCGATACGCCCGCATTGGCAAATGCAAACAGCGGCAGGATCAGGAACGCTACCCACGGATGCAGCACGTGCTCAAGCTGGGCGGCAGGCGATTTGCCATTCTGCTCTTTCAACGGAATGAAGAAGCCTACAATCACTCCGGCAAGCGTGGCATGCACGCCGGACTTCAGCACCGCCGTCCACAAAATCACACCAACCATAATGTAGATCCCGGTCCGCCGCACGCCAGTCAGATTCAGGACAGCCAGCACGGCAATGGCCGCAGCTGCGACGGCTAAAGAAAGCACGGAGAGATCGCTGGTGTAGAACAGCGCGATAATCACAATCGCCCCGAGATCGTCGATGATCGCCAGCGCCATCAGGAAAATTTTCAACGACGTCGGCACGCGACTGCCCAACAGGGCCAACACGCCGAGAGCGAAGGCAATGTCCGTCGCCGCAGGAATTGCCCAGCCGCCGCGCGCAACCGGATCCTGGTAATTAAACGCCAGATAGATCAGCGCAGGGACAATCATGCCGCCGAGCGCCGCGATAACCGGGAAAATCGCCTGGTGGCGACTGGCCAGGGAACCAACGACCAGCTCACGCTTCACTTCGAGGCCAATCAGCAGGAAAAACACCGCCATGAGCGCATCGTTGATCCACAGCAGCATGTTCTTGTTAATTTCAAGCGCCCCCACGCGCAGATGCACCGGGGTGTCCAGAAATGAGTGATAAAGTCCGCTGGTGGCCCCCATGTTCGCCAGCAGCATTGCCAGCGCGGCGGCAATAATCAGAATGATGCCTCCGGAAGCATCACCGCTAAAGAAGCGCTGTAAATGTTTCACTTTTACTCTCTCTTATTCATTAATACATCGATAAAACCATAATAACGGCAACAAAGATTCGTTAAAAACAGATTATCACTGCATTTTAGCTCGCTTTTATCGAGCAATAAAAGACAGGCATAAAAAAGCCCGGACCATACATACGACCGGGCTGTTTAGCGTAAAGCGATCTCAGACGAGTTAACGGGTTAAATCATCGAAGAATTTCTTCACACCGTCGAAAAAGCTTTTGGAACGCGGGCTGTTTTTCTCGCCCGTTGGGCCACCAAAGCTTTCCTGCAAATCTTTCAGCAGCTGTTTTTGCTTATCGTTGAGGCTGACCGGCGTCTCGACAACGACACGGCACAGCAGGTCGCCCTGTGCGCCACCGCGAACGGATTTAACACCCTTACCGCGCATGCGGAACAGCTTGCCGGTTTGCGTTTCACCCGGCACTTTCAGGTTTACACGACCGTCCAGCGTCGGGACTTCGATTTCGCCACCGAGTGCAGCCATTGCAAAGTTAATCGGCACTTCGCAGTACAGGTTATTGCCTTCGCGCTCAAAGATTGGGTGCTGTTTCACCTGCACCTGAACGTACAGATCGCCTGCTGGCGCACCGTGTTCACCTGCTTCGCCTTCGCCTGCCAGGCGAATACGGTCACCGGTATCAACGCCTGCCGGGATCTTCACAGACAGGGTTTTGTTCTTCTCGACGCGACCATGACCGTGGCATTTGTGGCACGGATCTTTAATCAGCGTGCCGCGACCCTGACAGTGTGGACAGGTCTGCTGCACGGCAAAAAAGCCCTGGCGCATCTGCACCTGACCCTGACCGTGACAGGTCGGACAGGTCTGTGGTTTGCTGCCCGCTTTCGCACCGCTGCCGTGGCACACGTCGCACTCTTCCAGCGTCGGGATGCGGATTTCTTTGGTCACGCCGCGAACGGCTTCTTCCAGCGTCAGATCCATGTTGTAGCGCAGATCCGCGCCGCGTGAAGCACGCTGACGACCACGCCCGCCGCCGAAGATATCGCCGAACACATCACCAAAGATGTCACTGAAATCAGCGCCGCCGCCAAATCCGCCGCCGCCGCCCATGCCTCCTTGCTCAAAGGCCGCATGGCCGTACTGATCGTAGGCCGCACGCTTCTGCGCATCGGTCAGGACCTCGTAGGCTTCTTTGATCTCTTTAAATTTGGCTTCGGCTTCTTTGTCTCCCTGGTTACGGTCCGGGTGAAACTTCATCGCCAGGCGCTTGTAAGCCTTTTTGATTTCACGCTCTTCCGCTGATTTGGAAACGCCCAAAATCTCGTAATAGTCTTTCTTCGCCATGTTTCTTTATCTGCCCTTAACATACGAGCACGGGCGTGGAGTAAACTCCGACGCCCGTGCCAGTTAATTACCCTGCATCAGGGCGATTATTTTTTATCTTTCACTTCTTCGAACTCAGCGTCGACAACGTCGTCGTCTTTCGCGTTGTTCGCAGAAGCGTCAGCAGAACCCGCCTGCTGCTGTGCATGCTGCTGCTGAGCAATTTCCATCAGCTTCTGAGAAGCCTGGGCCAGCGCCTGCATTTTCGCTTCGATATCGGCTTTGTCTTCACCTTTCAGAGAAGTTTCCAGCTCGGTCAGCGCAGACTCAATAGCGGTTTTGTCTTCAGCCGGCAGCTGTTCGCCTGCTTCTTCAACCTGCTTACGGGTGCTGTGCAGCAGATGGTCGCCCTGGTTGCGGGTCTGAACCAGCTCTTCGAACTTGCGGTCAGACTCGGCGTTAGCTTCTGCTTCACGAACCATTTTCTGAATTTCTTCTTCATTCAGACCGGAAGACGCTTTGATGGTGATCTTCTGCTCTTTTCCGCTGTTTTTGTCCTTCGCAGAAACGTGCAGGATACCGTCAGCATCGATATCGAAAGTCACTTCGATCTGCGGCATGCCGCGCGGTGCCGGGCTGATACCATCCAGGTTGAACTGACCCAGAGATTTGTTATCGCCGGAACGTTTACGCTCACCCTGCAGCACGTGGATGGTTACCGCAGACTGGTTGTCTTCAGCGGTAGAGAACACCTGGCTGTGCTTGGTCGGGATAGTGGTGTTTTTGTTGATAAGCGCTGTCATCACGCCGCCCATGGTTTCGATACCCAGCGACAGCGGGGTAACGTCCAGCAGCAGAACGTCTTTCACATCACCGGTCAGCACGCCGCCCTGAACCGCTGCACCGATCGCAACAGCTTCGTCCGGGTTCACGTCTTTACGTGGCTCTTTACCGAAGAACTCAGCCACTTTCTTCTGCACCATTGGCATACGAGTCTGACCACCGACCAGGATAACGTCCTGGATATCGGAAACGGACAGGCCAGCATCCTGCAGAGCAACCTTCAGCGGCTCGATGGAACGGTTCACCAGATCTTCGACCAGGCTTTCCAGCTTCGCGCGAGTCACTTTGATGTTCATGTGTTTTGGACCAGTCGCGTCTGCGGTGATGTACGGCAGGTTAACGTCGGTCTGCTGAGCGGAAGAAAGCTCGATTTTCGCTTTTTCAGCCGCTTCTTTCAGGCGCTGCATGGCCAGCGGATCGTTACGCAGGTCGATGCCCTGATCTTTCTTAAATTCTTCAACGAGGTAGTTGATCAGGCGGCTGTCAAAGTCTTCACCACCGAGGTGAGTATCACCGTTGGTTGCCAGAACTTCGAAGGTTTTCTCGCCGTCAACTTCGTCGATTTCGATGATAGAGATATCGAAAGTACCGCCGCCCAGGTCGTATACCGCGATGGTGCGGTTGCCGACTTCTTTATCCAGGCCATAAGCCAGTGCGGCTGCGGTAGGTTCGTTAATGATACGTTTGACTTCCAGACCGGCGATACGGCCTGCGTCTTTGGTTGCCTGACGCTGAGCATCGTTGAAGTAAGCCGGTACGGTGATAACAGCTTCAGTCACTGGCTCGCCCAGATAATCTTCAGCGGTTTTCTTCATTTTCTTCAGCACTTCAGCAGAAATCTGCGGCGGTGCAATTTTGGTGCCTTTTACGTCCAGCCATGCGTCGCCATTGTCGGCTGCCACGATTTTGTACGGCATGATAGCTTCATCACGCTGCACTTCTTCGTCCTGGAAGCGACGGCCAATCAGGCGTTTGATTGCAAACAGGGTGTTTTGCGGGTTTGTCACGGCCTGACGTTTAGCCGGCTGACCAACCAGAGTTTCACCGTCCTGGGTATAAGCAATAATAGAAGGCGTGGTGCGATCGCCCTCGGCGTTCTCCAGCACACGTGCAGTAGTGCCATCCATAATCGCTACACAAGAGTTGGTAGTACCCAGGTCGATACCAATAATTTTACCCATCTAAACGTCTCCACTAAAAATTCGATCAACATGTGGTTGTGAACCTGTAATAAGGGCGAAATGTGCTGTTTCAAGCGCCCCGCTACGTTTTTTTTCAGGCTCACCACTGCGGTTGCATACAAGATGGGGTCGTTAGATGGGGCATCAAGGGGGAGAGCGAAAAAATTTTTTAAAATCACCCTGCTCAGATCATAGACGGCAGGCACGGCTCTGATTATTATGCCGCGCCCCGCTGCCTGAGGATTGGCGCGAGGTTTTTACTTTTTCCCCTTTATTAATGAATTTTTTGAGGAAATATGGGCAACACTAAGTTGGCTAACCCGGCACCGCTGGGACTGATGGGCTTCGGCATGACCACCATTCTGCTGAACCTGACAAACAGCGGTCTTTTCCCGTTTGATACCGCCATTCTGGCGATGGGTATTTTTTACGGTGGACTGGCGCAGATTTTTGCAGGCCTGCTGGAATACAAAAAAGGCAACACCTTCGGTCTGACCGCCTTTACCTCTTACGGTTCTTTCTGGCTGACCCTGGTCGCAATTCTGATCATGCCTAAAATGGGCCTGGCAGAAGCGTCTAACCCGCACTTCCTGGGCATGTACCTGGGCCTGTGGGGCGTGTTCACGCTGTTCATGTTCTTCGGTACCCTGACTGGCCCGCGCATGCTGCAGTTCGTGTTCCTGAGTCTGACCGTACTGTTTGCCCTGCTGGCGATTGGCCACCTGGCGGATAACGAAAGCATCGTTCACATTGCAGGCTGGATTGGTCTGGTTTGCGGCGCAAGCGCTATCTGGCTGGCGATGGGTGAAGTACTGAACGAGCAGTTTGGCCGCACCATCCTGCCGATTGGTGCAAAAGACTGATCGCCCCTCGACGTGCCTGCTCCCACAGGTGCGTCTCTCTATTCTGTAATTTGTCGCCAATAAAGATACATTGTAGAGGCTGGTCTTTTGGACGATAGGCAGCCTGGCACGCGCCTTATCCTGGGCATTTCCCTTCGCACTAACCAATAAGCCGGGAACCTCTCCGGCTTATTGCGTTTTATCAACCTAATCTCAACGATGCCCTTTCAGACATTGTCATCGCCGCCTCTTTCCAGGACACTCGTTATACAAAATAATATATAACGAGATAATTTTATGGCTAATGGAAAAATGAAATACACCCTGGCGGCGGTTGCGCTGCTGCAAATATCGTCCGTGGCGCTGGCGAAAGATATTCGCGTAACTTACGCCGGTTCAATGGGTAAGGTAATGGATCAGGGGTTAGGTCCGGCATTTGCCAAAGTGGATAACGGCGAGTACCAGGGTCAGGGACAAGGTGCCTATGGCATGGCACGCCTGCTGGCCAGCCACAAGATTGAGGCTGACGTGTTCGTCTCCATTACCCCGGGGCCGATGCAAATCCTCAAAGATGCGGGGCTCATCGATGATGCCGTCCCGGTCGCCAGCACCAGCATGGTGATAGCCTACAGCCCTAAGGGCAAACATGCCGCTCAGTTTGAACAAACCAGCCAGAAGAAAGACGGTTCATGGCTGAACCTGCTGGCGCAGAAAGATGTCTCCTTTGGCCGTACTGATCCTTACGTTGATCCTAAAGGGCAGAATATTGTCTTCAGCCTGATGCTGGCCGAGAAATACTACAAGATGCCTGGCATCGCCGATAAGATTTTAGGTTCGCTGCAAAACCCGGAACAGACACACCAGGAAAGCGGCCTGCTGGCGCGCCTTGAGAGTGGTCAGGTGGATGCCGCAGCTGGCTACGAGAGCGAAGTGCGCTCGGCTCATTTGCCTTATATTGCCCTGCCGGACGAGATCAACCTGAGCAACCCGGCGATGGCGAAACAGTGGTATGACACCGTCAGTTTCACTATCAAGGACGGCAAAGGTCAGGATCAAGTGCTCCACACCCAGCCAATGGTGTTCTACGCAGCGGTACTGAAAAATGCACCAAATGGTGTGGCACAGGGTCAGAAATTCGTGACATTTATGAAGAGTGCAGAAGGTCATAAACTGTTCAAAGAGTTTGGTTACGCTGAACCGAAAGGAGGTAGCGTATACGCGCGCTAAGACGTCCGGGCTGGATTGCGGGCTGGCTTTCGCTGCCCGCCATTCTGCTGCTGAGTATTCCCTTTATTACGCTGGTTAGCGTCACGCCCTGGCGCCATTTGCAGCTAGCCTGGCGGGACGACAACGCCATCGCGATTTCAATGGGGCTGGGGTTACTGGCGCTGGGGATCATTATCCTGATCGGCGTCCCGGTGGCGTGGTGGTTGTCGCAAGCCAGCGGACGTAAACGGATAATCGGCGAACTGCTGGTGATGATCCCACTTCTGACGCCGCCGCTGGCAATGGGGATTTTGCTGGTCTCGGCGTTCGGGCCCTACGGCGTTTTTGGTCGGTGGCTTTCAGTGCTTGGCGCAACGCTCGTCAACAACCCGGCCGCGTTTGTGCTGGCGCAGGTTTATGGTGCCCTGCCTTACTTTATCGTCGTGGCGCGATCCGCCTTTGCTACGGTACCGAAAAGCATTCTTGAAGCGGGGCAAACGCTGGGCGCATCAGGCTGGAATCGTTTTCGCTTTTTGACGCTACCGCTGGCATTACCCGGGCTGGCCTCCGCCGTAACGCTCGCCTGGGTCCGCGCGGTGGGGGAATTTGGCATAGTGATGATCTTTGCTTATTTCCCGCAGGGTATTCCGGTGAAGCTCTATACCAATCTGCAAAACGACGGCGTGGATGCGGTCTATACCCTGCTGTGGATGCTACTTATCGTGACGCTTCCCCTGCCGATGGTCTGCTTCGTACTGGGCAAACGGGCGGCAAGGGAGCAACGTCGCTAGCGAGCCAGCAACCTGACCTCTACCGGTTTCTGGCGTAGCCAGAAGCCTAACACCAACCCCACCAGCGACAACGCCAGCACGTACCAGGCAGGTGCCATCGGCGAGACGCCCATCAACAGCGTGACCGCAATAGGCGTCAGCCCGCCAAAAATCGCGTAGGAAACGTTGTATGAAAACGAGATTCCGGTAAACCGCACTTCTGCCGGAAACGATCTGACCATCACATACGGCACCGCTCCCACCACGCCGACGCACAGCCCCACTAAGCCGTACAGCATAAAAAGATGGGCAGAAGAGAGACCTGCCAGATGATAGAACGCCCAGCTCGAGGCCGCGAGCAGCAGGCTGCCAATAATAAAGGTACGGCTCGCACCGAATTTATCGACCGCCAGCCCCGCCAGCAAACAGCCCACACACAGCATAATGGTCGCAAGACTGTTGGCCTGAAGCGTCAGCGCAGGCGCAAAACCGTAATGCTTTTGCAGCCACACCGGCGACATCAAAATCACCACCACAATCCCCGCCGACAGCAGCCAGGTCAGCAGCATCGACACGACCACCGCCTTCTGATGCTTCACGACTACCGATTTCACGGGCAGCTCCTGCGCCAGCTGCTTGCGCTGCTGCATCTCAAGAAAGATCGGCGTCTCCTGCAGCCAGCGGCGCAGATACATCGCCACCAGGCCGAAAGCGCCGCCGAGCAGGAAAGGAATTCGCCAGCCGCCGTCATGAATAGCTTGCTGAGTCAGGCTGGTATTGATAAGCGTTGCCACGACAGATCCCAGCAAAATGCCTACCGTTAAACCAGCCGTCAGCGTGCCGCAGGCAATGCCAATACGCTGTGTGGGCACGTGCTCGGCCACAAACACCCATGCTCCAGGCACTTCACCGCCGATAGCGGCCCCCTGGAGCACGCGCATCAACAGTAAAAGCAGAGGTGCTACGATGCCCACCGAAGTGTAGGTTGGCAGCAAGCCAATCAGCAGCGTTGGCACCGCCATCAGCAGAATGCTCAGGGTGAACATTTTCTTGCGACCAACCAGATCGCCGAAGTGCGCCATGATGATGCCACCCAGCGGACGAGCCAGGTAGCCAGCTGCGAAGATGCCGAAGGTCTGCACCTGGCGTAGCCATTCCGGAATATCGGCCGGGAAGAAAAGCTCGCCGACGACCGCAGCAAAGAAAACGAAGATGATGAAATCATAAAACTCCAGCGCGCCGCCGAGGGCGGCCAGCGTCAGGGTTTTATAATCCTGTCGGTTAAGAGGTCTTGCAGAAGAGGACATAGCGGGCCATTTGTTTTAATTGATTTACAGTTTTCGTAAAGAAAAAATTACTACAGCGTAAATCATCGGTCAATCCGTGGCCCACAAAGGTTATGTTATAAATACACTATCTTCAGGAGATTGTTTCACGGCGGGCGCTTTTAGGGCGGAATGCCGCAACCACCTGCTCGTCTGTCTCCACGTACGGCCCCTCAAGAAGTTGTACACAATACGGTACACTTGCAAAAATGCCGTGCACCAGCACCTTGCCGTTTTCATCCTTCACGCCCTCGAGCGTTTCCTGAATGGATTTTGGCTGGCCCGGCAGATTGAGGATTAAAGCCTGTTTACGAATCACACCCACCTGGCGGGACAGGATCGCCGTCGGTACAAAGTGCAGGCTAATCTGGCGCATCTGCTCACCGAAGCCCGGCATTTCACGATCGGCAATCGCAAGCGTGGCGTCTGGCGTCACGTCGCGGCGCGCAGGCCCGGTGCCACCGGTGGTCAGCACCAGATGGCAGCTCATTTCGTCCACCAGCTCACACAGCGTCTGCTCAATGATCGCCTGCTCATCCGGGATCAGCCGCGTCTGCAATTCGAAGGGTGAAGTCAGTGCGCGAGCAAGCCAGGCTTCCAGCGCAGGGATGCCTTTATCCTGGTAAACGCCGCTTGAGGCGCGATCGGAAATGGAAACAAGGCCAATGCGAAGAGTATTCATATCAATTCCGTTAAAAAAAGGCGGTTAAGCGGAATGATACACGCAGAAAGGAAAGGGAGACAAACGAAGGCGGGAATAGGTGGCCGGGAGCCCGGCCACGCGGAAAATGATTACAGCAGGTCGCCGATCATTTTTTCCAGTTTTTCCTGGTCGATAGCAAACTTACGGATACCTTCCGCCAGTTTGTCTACCGCCATTGGATCCTGGTTGTGCTGCCACAGGAACTGAGATTCAGTAATGCGTTCCGGACGCGCTTTCACTTCACCGGTGTAAACCAGTTTACGCTCGATGGCACCGTCAGCTTCGGCCAGCTCTTTCAGCAACGCAGGCGCGATGGTCAGACGATCGCAGCCAGCCAGTTCCAGGATCTCGCCAACGTTACGGAAGCTTGCGCCCATCACGACGGTTTCATAGCCGTGCTGTTTGTAGTAGCTGTAGATTTCAGATACGGATACCACGCCAGGATCTTCTGCCGGAGCATACTCTTTCTTATCCGTGTTGGCTTTGTACCAGTCGAGGATACGGCCCACAAACGGGGAGATCAGGAACACGCCCGCTTCTGCGCAAGCACGAGCCTGAGCGAAGGAGAACAGCAGGGTCAGGTTACAGTTGATGCCTTCTTTTTCCAGCTGCTCGGCGGCGCGGATGCCCTGCCAGGTGGAAGCCAGCTTGATCAGAATACGGTCGTTGCTGATGCCCGCATCGTTGTACAGCTTGATCAGGTGTTTTGCTTTGGCGATAGAGCCTTCGGTGTCGTAGGAGAGACGCGCGTCAACTTCAGTAGAGATACGGCCAGGGATCAGCTTGAGGATCTCCAGACCGATGTTCACGGCCAGCTTGTCGGTCGCGTCAACAATCTGCTGCTCGCGGTTGCTGCTCTGATCTTTCGCCCAGGCAATCGCTTCATCAATCAGCTTGCGGTATTCCGGGATCTGAGCCGCGCCCAGAATCAGAGAAGGGTTGGTTGTCGCATCCTGAGGCTGATACAGCTTCATTGCCGCGATGTCTCCGGTGTCAGCCACTACGGTTGTGTACTGACGCAGGGAGGTCAATTTATCCGTCATGATAGTGTTTCTCTTTAAACAGCTGTTAGGGGGATGTAACCGGTCTGCTCACGATGATATCACGCCCCGGTGTCAGCGCAACCGCGGACGGAACAAGAGCGCAGAGTATGATAAACTCAGATTATTCGCTGGCTACCCGATAATGGATTGTCTAAAAAATGGTAGCGCTTACATCGGTCTTTGGCATCGAAGAAGGACATTAAATGCCCGAGTTTCTCTCTTTTATCAACGACATACTCTGGGGCTCGGTAATGATTTACCTGCTGCTCGGCGCCGGGGTGTGGTTTACCTGGCGAACGGGGTATATCCAGTTTCGCTATCTTCGCCATTTTCGCAAAAGCCTTCAGCGCAGCGTCTCTCCGCAGCCAGACGGCCTGACCTCCTTTCAGGCGCTTTGCACCAGCCTTGCGGCCCGTGTCGGCAGCGGCAATCTCGCCGGGGTAGCCATAGCCATTACGGCAGGGGGTCCAGGCGCGATATTCTGGATGTGGATGTCAGCGATTATCGGCATGGCAAGCAGCTTTGCCGAGTGCTCACTCGCCCAGCTCTACAAAGAGCGCGACGCCAACGGACAATTTCGCGGCGGCCCGGCCTGGTATATGTCCCGTGGCCTCGGGATGCGCTGGATGGGCGTGATGTTCTCTATTTTCCTGCTGATCGCCTATGGTTTGATTTTCAATGTCGTGCAGGCCAATTCCGTTTCGAAGGCCCTGCACTTCGCGTTTAATTTACCCGGGTACGTCACCGGACTGGCGCTCATGGCCTTAACGCTGCTGATTATCGTTCGCGGGTTGCGGGGCGTGGCGAAGCTGATGCAGTGGATGGTACCGGTAATGGCACTGACCTGGGTCGCCGCCAGCGTCCTGATAAGCCTCTGGCATCTCAATGAAATTCCGGCGATTATCGAAACCATTTTTCGCAGCGCCTTTGGCTGGCAGGAAGCGGCTTCCGGTGCGGTGGGATATACCATCAGCCAGGCGCTGACCGCGGGTTTTCAGCGCGGCATGTTCTCCAACGAAGCGGGCATGGGTTCGACGCCTAACGCAGCAGCGGCAGCGGCGTCATGGCCACCACACCCGGCAGCTCAGGGTATCGTGCAGATGATTGGCGTGCTGATTGATACGCTGGTAATTTGCACGGCCACGGCAATTGTCGTATTGCTCGCCGGGAATGAATCCACTCACGCCACGGTCAATGGCATTCAGCTGGTGCAAAAGGCGATGATGAATTTTGCCGGGGGCTGGGGGGCAGAATTCGTCGCGGTTATCGTCATGCTGTTCGCGTTCACTTCTATTGTCGCCAACTATATTTACGCTGAGAACAACCTGATTTATCTGCGGATGAACACGCCTCGCAACGTCTGGCTGCTGAGGGGCATCACCCTGCTGATGATAATGCTGGGCACGCTGCTGAGCGTGTCGGTGGTGTGGCAGTTCGCGGATATCATCATGGCACTGATGGCTATCACTAACCTGACCGCCATCCTGCTGCTTTCGCCAGTGGTGCGCATCATCGCCAGCGATTACCTGCGTCAACGCAAGCTTGGGGTAAAACCGGTGTTTGACCCGGCACGCTACCCGGAAATCGAGCGGCAGCTGGCAGCCGGTAGTTGGGATGATGTGCCACGCCAATAGCAGCCATCGATCCCTTCCGGGCCATTTTTTGCTAAAGTCTCGAAAAATGCCCGGAAGGACTGACTATGCTGATTCTGATTTCTCCTGCTAAAACGCTTGATTATCAAAGCGAGCTGCCAACATCGCGCTACACCCATCCCGAGCTGCTGGACTACTCCCAGCAGCTGATTGCCGTCGCGCGCAAACTCACTGCGCCCCAGATTGGCAAGCTGATGAGCATCAGCGACAAACTCGCGGATCTCAACGCCACCCGCTTCCACGACTGGCACCCGGATTTCACGCCGCAGAACGCACGCCCGGCGATCCTCGCCTTCAAAGGCGATGTTTACACCGGTTTGCAGGCGGAAGAGTTCAGCGAAGCAGATTTCGATTTTGCCCAGCAGCATCTGCGCATGCTTTCCGGCCTGTATGGCGTGCTTCGTCCACTCGATTTGATGCAGCCGTATCGCCTTGAAATGGGCATTCGACTTGAAAATGCCAAAGGCAAAGATCTCTATCACTTCTGGGGCGAGGTCATCACGAACAAGCTGAACGAAGCGTTAAAGGCTCAGGGCGACGATATCGTCATTAACCTGGCATCCGACGAATACTTCCGCGCGGTGAAGCCGAAAGCGTTGAACGGGCAGATCGTCAAGCCGGTATTCCTCGATGAGAAAAACGGCAAGTTCAAAGTCATCAGCTTCTACGCCAAAAAGGCGCGCGGTCTGATGAGCCGTTACATCATTGAAAACCGTCTGACCACGGTGGAACAGCTAAAGGGATTTGACAGCGAAGGCTATTTCTTTGACGAAGACGCCTCAACCCACGATGAACTGGTATTTAAGCGCCACGAACAGAAGTGAAAACGCCCCTCACCCACAGCGGGTGAGGGGCTGAAAAGTCAGTGGTGCCAGCCGTGGTTGTCATGATGATCGTCGTGATGATCGTGGCGATCGTCATGATGGTCATAATGCGGCCCCGGGCGTGGACGCCAGTGATTGTTGTAGCGCTCGTAGTGATTGTTCCACCAGCCATGATCGCGCCAGTGGCCGCCATCCCAGTAGTTGCCGCGGTTGTCCCGATCGCCAATCTGCAGTTTCACTGCCGGCACCAGCGTAATTTCAGAGGCGTGCACCACCGCCGGAGCCACCAGCATCATTGAAAGCGCCAGTAGTACAGGTTTCAGGTTTGACATAGGTTACTCCTTTCACAACTTTGCCCGTTATGGGTCGATGGAATGAGAGTAACCGTCAGGAAGCGGACTTGTTATTCTCCGCAATCCTAATCTCTAAGTGCCCGCATTTTATGGGAATTCCTGCTCATTTCCTGCTTATTCCCTCCGTAATTTCTCCACTTTTCAGCCATAAAAAAACCGGGGTCGCGCGAGGCTAACCCGGTTTCTTTTGAGCCCTGAAACGAACGTTACGCTTTTTCCATCATCAGCTTACGCAACGCCGCAAAGTCGGCTGGCAGATGATGAGAGAGCAGCGGCAGATCTGCGCGATCCGCCAGCGCTTTTGGCAATGGCAGTTTGGTATCCAGGATCGCCTCTACGCTCTCGATGAACTTAGCCGGGTGTGCGGTACCGAGGAACAGGCCATATTCGCCTGGGTTCAGCTGGTCACGCAGCGCGCGGTAAGCAATGGCTGCGTGTGGCTCAGAAATATAGCCTTCGTCTTGCAGTTCGCGCATCGTCGCTTTGGTGGTTTCATCATCCACCGCCGCATAGCCAAGTTCGTTCAGGCGCCACACTTTACGACGGAACAATTCTTCCACTCGCGGCCAGTTGTTTGGCTGGCTGACGTCCATGGCGTTGGAGAGCGTTGCCTGAGTAGCCTTCGGCTTCCAGCTGCCTTCCTGAAGGAAACGCGGCACGGTGTCGTTGGCGTTGGTGGCGGCAATAAAGCGTTTCACCGGCAGACCCAGCGATTTTGCCAGCAGACCCGCCGTCAAATCGCCAAAGTTTCCGCTGGGGACGGAAATCACCAGCTGATTACGGGCTTCCTGCGGCAGCTGCGCAACGGCTTCGAAATAGTAGCAAATCTGCGCCAGCAGACGGCTAATATTAATCGAGTTAGCGGAGTTCAGGCCCAGCTCAGCTTTCAGCTCTTCGTCGTCGAAGGCCTGCTTGACCAGCGCCTGGCAGGCATCGAAATCGCCGTCAATCGCTACGGTTTCAATGTTGCCGCCGAGCGTACAGAACAGCTTTTCCTGCAACGGGCTGATTTTGTCGTTCGGGTAGAGGATCACAACGCGCACGTTTTTCAGGCCGTAAAACGCATGAGCAACCGCCGCGCCGGTATCACCGGAGGTAGCCGTCAGAATTGTGACAGGCTTTTCGCCGCTGATGTGCGTCAGCATTTGCGCCATAAAGCGGCCGCCGAAATCTTTAAACGCCAGCGTCGGGCCGTGGAACAGCTCCAGGCAACCGACATCTTCCTGCACCTTTTTCACCGGAGCCGGGAAGGCAAACGCCGCACGCACGCGGGCTTCCAGCTCACTCTGCGGAATTTCATCGCCGATAAACGCCGACAGAATTTTGGCGCTGCGGGAAACGAAATCCAGCTTCAGCATCTCATCAACTTCAGTCAGGCTGAATTCCGGCAAATCGTGCGGAAAGAACAGGCCCTGATTTTTACCCAGCCCTTGCGTCACGGCCTGCGCGAAGCTGACCTGTTCGTTATGATCTTTTAAGTTATACAGTTTCATCGGTTATCCCACTACGCGTGCGCCCGCTGTATCCAGCCGACAAATATGAACGAAGCCTTCCTGATTTTGCAGATAGTGTTTACTGAGCCAGTCTGCGACTCGTTGGGCGGTGGCCGGGTTGTCGCACAGTGCGAACATCGTTGGCCCCGATCCCGAAATGCCGCTCGCCAGAGCGCCAATTTCCGCCACCGCCTGGCGCGCCTCGCCGAAGCCCGGCAGCAGTTTGGTGCGGTACGGCTCAGCGATAACATCTTTCATCAGTTTCGCTGCCAGCGCCGGCTGGCGACTGTAACAGGCATGAATAAATCCAGCCAGATGGCGACCGTGGGCGATACAGTCCTGACGACGGTATTGCGCCGGTAGAATCGCACGAGCTTCCGCCGTTGAGACTTTGATTCCCGGATAGGCAAGCACCCACAGCCACTCGTCAAAGGCCGGAATTTGCTGGCTGATAATGCCGCTTTCCTCAAGCATGAGCTGAATGCCGCCAAGGAAGCACGGCGCGACGTTATCGTAATGCACGCTGCCGGAAATACGCCCTTCCAGCTCGCCCATCAGCGCAAGCATTTTATGATCGTTAAGCGGCTTGCCGCAGTACTCGTTCATTGCCACCAGCGCGGCGACCACCGAGCAGGCGCTTGAGCCAAGGCCAGAGCCGATCGGCATATTCTTTTCGAGCGTCATCGCAACGGGCACGGTTTTGCCAATTTCCTGGCAGAAGCGCTCCCAGCATTGATAAACAATATTTTCCCGTGGTTCAACCGGCAGCTTACTGGCGAAATGGCCGACGTTCTTCAGGCTGAAGGCATCTGCGGCTACCACTTCCACATTGTCACCAAGCAGCGTGCCATCCACCGGCGTTACCGCCGCGCCCAGCACATCAAACCCCACGCTCATATTGGCGCTGGAGGCCGGGGCATAGACTTTCACCATCTTAAACTCCTAACTTCCAGGATAAGGTGCGCAACAGGTCAGCGAAGACCCCGGCAGCAGTCACGTCGTTACCCGCACCGTAACCGCGCAGCACGAGAGGCAGCGGCTGATAATAGTGGCTGTAAAACGCCAGCGCGTTCTCGCCGTTTTTCACTTTATACAGGGGATCGTTGCCGTCCACTTCGGTAATTTTCACCCGGCACACGCCATCGTCCTCAATATTGCCGACGTAGCGCAGCACTTTACCCTCATCACGAGCTTTGGCAATGCGCGCGGCAAACTCATCGTCGAGCTGCGGCAGGCGCGCCATAAAGCTGTCGGTATCGCCGCTGTCATCGAAGCTTTCCGGCAGAACGGATTCCACAACGATGTCGCTTAGTTCAAGATGGCGGCCTGTTTCACGGGCCAGAATCAACAGCTTACGCGCCACGTCCATGCCGGACAGATCGTCCCGCGGGTCTGGCTCGGTATAACCCATCTCACGCGCCATTGTCGTCGCCTGTGAAAGGCTCATGCCTTCGTCAAGCTTACCGAAAATAAACGAAAGGGAGCCGGAGAGAATGCCGGAGAATTTTTGCAACTCGTCGCCCGCGTTCAGCAGGTTTTGCAGATTCTCAATGACCGGTAAGCCTGCGCCAACGTTGGTGTCATACAGGAATTTACGGCGCGACCCCGCCGCCGCCTGACGCAGCTCGTGATAGTAGTTCATCGACGAGGTATTCGCCTTTTTATTTGGCGTTACGACGTGGAAGCCTTCGCGCAGGAAATCAGCGTACTGATCGGCCACGGCCTGGCTGGAGGTACAGTCAACAATCACCGGGTTCAGCAGGTGATACTCTTTCACCAGGCGAATCAACCGGCCCAGATTAAACGGCTCTTTGGCTTCCGCCAGCTCGCTTTTCCACTCCTCCAGATTCAGGCCGTGGACGTTGGTCAGCAACGCGCGGGAGTTAGCCACGCCGCACACGCGCAGGTCGATGTGCTTATTCTTGAGCCAGCCCTGCTGGCGCTCCAGCTGCTCCAACAACGCACCGCCGACGCCGCCGACGCCAATCACGAACACTTCAATGACCTGATCGGTGTTGAACAGCATCTGGTGAACAACGCGTACACCGGTAACGGCATCATCGTTGTTTACCACAACGGAAATGGAACGCTCTGAAGAGCCCTGAGCAATCGCCACAATGTTGATGTTAGCGCGAGCCAGTGCCGCAAAGAATTTCGCCGAAATGCCACGCAGGGTGCGCATACCATCGCCGACAACGGAGACAATCGCCAGACGCTCCATGATGAACAGTGGTTCCAGCAACCCTTCTTTCAGTTCGAGATAAAACTCATCTTCCATAGCCCGCTTTGCGCGTCCGCTGTCGCTTTGCGGCACGCAGAAGCTGATGCTGTATTCAGAAGAAGACTGGGTAATCAGCACGACAGAAATCCCGGCGCGAGACATGGTGGCAAAGACGCGGGCCGCCATGCCAACCATTCCCTTCATGCCCGGGCCTGAGACGTTGAACATCGCCATATTGTTCAGGTTAGAAATGCCCTTCACCGCCAGACCGTCTTCGTTGTGGCTGGCGCCGATAAGCGTGCCCGGCGCCTGTGGATTGCCGGTATTTTTAATCAGACAAGGGATCTGGAACTGAGCGATGGGCGCGATCGTGCGGGGGTGCAGCACCTTTGCGCCGAAGTAGGAAAGCTCCATTGCTTCCTGATAGGACATGGATTTCAGCAAGCGCGCGTCCGGCACCTGGCGCGGGTCGCAGGTGTATACACCGTCCACGTCGGTCCAGATTTCACAGCAGTCCGCACGCAAACAGGCCGCGAGCACGGCAGCAGAGTAATCAGACCCGTTACGGCCCAGCACCACCAGCTCGCCTTTGTCGTTCCCGGCGGTAAAGCCCGCCATCAGAATCATATGATCTGCCGGGATCTGGCTCGCTGCAATGCGACGGGTGGATTCCGCGATATCGACAGTGGATTCAAGATAGTGACCGACGGCAAGCAGTTTTTCGACCGGGTCAATCACGCTGACTTTGTGTCCGCGCGCTTCGAGCAGGCCTGCCATAATGGCGATGGACAGCTTCTCACCGCGGCAAATCAGCGCGGCGTTGACGCCATCAGGACACTGGCCCAGAAGGCTCACGCCGTGCAGCACATGTTTGATCTGGGCAAACTCCTGCTCAACAAAACCTTTGAGCTGGGCATGAGGAAAACCGGGCTGGAGATCGGCCAGCCCCTGAAGCAGGTCAGCAAAAATACGTTCGGCATCAGCAATATTCGGGAGGGCATCCTGACCGCCAATGGTTTTTTCAATCATCGCGACCAGATGGTTGGTGATTTTGGCCGGGGCAGAAAGCACGGTAGCCACCTGCCCCTGCCTGGCATTACTTTCCAGAATATCGGCAACGCGCAGAAAGCGTTCTGCATTTGCCACTGATGTACCGCCGAACTTCAAGACTCGCATGGTTTACCCCTTGATCTTTGGTCGAAAAAAAAGCCCGCACTGTTCAGGTGCGGGCTTTTTTCTGTTTTTCCTGTACGCGTCAGCCCGCACCGATACCTGTGGTAATGGTGGTGGTAATAATGGTTGTCATGCGGCTGATGCGAATCATGGATGTTGTGTGCTCTGTTATTTTACTTGTCTGTCGTCTGCCTATATTGGTTAAAGGATTGGCCTGGTTAAGTCAACGAATTTTTACATTCGTCACGTTTTGTCACCCAATCAGGCTTCGCCGCTTAAGCGCTGTTAATCCCTCACATTCTCTGGCAGCAATTCAGGAGACAGCAGATATATCCATAAGAAAAACTTACGGCAGCACGTTAGTCGGCGATATTTTTTTCGATATCGTGCAGCAAACGGTGCAGCATAGCTGTGTCACGTTGGCCAAGCAGGCCAAGACGCTGCTGTAACCAGTCGGCAAGCTTCATGTCATCAGCAACCTTAAGTTTTGAGAGCAACGCCATTACTCTGAGCCGCAAAGCCTGCAGCTGGTTTTCATTATTTTCTGGCACGGGCGCAGCGGGCATTTGGGTAAGCGCCGAAAGCTGATAGCAGAAGACCATCACGGCCTGCCCCAGGTTCAGCGACGGATAATCAGCCACCATAGGCACACCGGTGAGTATATCTGCGAGAGCCAGTTCGTCGTTGGTTAACCCGGAGTCTTCACGGCCAAACACCAGCGCGGCATGGCCCATCCACTGTGACTTTTCCTGAAGGATAGGCACCAGTTCCTGCGGCGTCGCGTAATAATGGAACCGGGCACGACTGCGGGCCGTGGTTGCGACGGTGAAATCAACGTCGTGCAAAGCATCGGCCAGCGTCGGGAAGGTTTTGATGTTATCGAGGATATCACCGGAGCCATGAGCCACCCATTGTGCCGCAGGTTCAAGGTGCGCCTCACTGTCAACGATTCGCATCTCCGTAAAGCCCATAGTTTTCATAGCCCGGGCCGCCGCACCGATATTTTCGGCTCTTGCTGGCGAAACCAGCACAATTGATAAGCGCATGTAATCTTCTCTTTTTTATTCTGTAACGACCACAATGTGATGCACATCATATTGCGCGCCGCGAATTTACTTAGTTGCAACAAAAAACGCCGAAATGGTGTTTCATAACATATCAATAAGACTAAACTATTACTTGAGAATCCTCTGAGAGCATATGTTAACAGAAGCTATATATCATCATGTTCTGTCAGGGTATTTGAATCCAGATTACCACTCCTCTTTTGGATTCATTCTGCTAATCAGTTTATGATTGCAATCAATTGAGTTGTTGAAATTTTGTGACAAACGCTAGCATTTAGATGCGAGGATTTCACAAGACTGTTAACGTGCTACAATTGAACTTGATATATGTCAACGAAGCGTAGTTTTATTGGGTGTCAGCCATCTCTGAGCCTGTTATGTTGCTGTTAAAATGGTTAGGATGACAGCCGTTTTTGACACTGTCGGGTCCAGAGGGAAAGTACCCACGACCAAGCTAATGATGTTGTTGACGTTGATGGAAAGTGCATCAAGAACGCAATTACGTACTTTAGTCATGTTACGCCGGGCATGTTAATTTTCGGCATGTATCAGGCAGGTCAGGGACTTTTGTACTTCCTGTTTCGATTTAGTTGGCAATTTAGGTAGCAAACATGCAGACCCCGCACATTCTTATCGTTGAAGACGAGTTGGTAACACGCAACACGTTAAAAAGTATTTTCGAAGCAGAAGGTTACGATGTGTTCGAAGCCACCGATGGCGCGGAAATGCATCAGATCCTGTCTGAAAATGATGTCAACCTGGTCATCATGGATATCAATTTGCCGGGCAAAAATGGCCTGCTGCTGGCGCGTGAACTGCGTGAGCAAGCCAACGTCGCCCTGATGTTCCTGACCGGTCGTGACAACGAAGTCGATAAAATCCTCGGCCTGGAAATCGGCGCAGACGATTATATCACTAAGCCATTCAACCCTCGTGAACTGACCATTCGTGCACGTAATCTGCTCTCCCGTACCATGAACCTCGGTACCGTGAGCGAAGAGCGTCGCAGCGTGGAAAGCTACAAGTTCAACGGGTGGGAGCTGGATATTAACAGCCGCTCGCTGATCAGTCCTAACGGCGAACAGTACAAGCTGCCGCGCAGTGAATTCCGCGCCATGCTGCACTTCTGCGAAAACCCGGGCAAGATCCAGTCACGCGCTGAACTGCTGAAGAAAATGACGGGCCGCGAGCTGAAGCCGCATGACCGTACGGTTGACGTGACCATTCGTCGCATCCGTAAACACTTCGAATCCACGCCGGATACGCCGGAAATCATCGCCACGATTCACGGCGAAGGTTACCGTTTCTGCGGTGAGCTGCAGGAATAATCGTTCCGAATTGTTGATGAAAAACGGCGCCAGGCGCCGTTTTTTTTCGCCCTTTATTTATTCCACGGCATGATTGGCACCGCACTGATGGCATTTTTCGGTGAACCGTCAACCACTTTGTCCGAGTAGGTCAGGTACACCAGCGCATTCCGTTTGGCATCATAGAACCGCACCACCTGCAGTTTCTTAAACACCAGCGAAGTGCGTTTCTGGAAGACGACTTCACCTTCGGTTTTACCTTTCTTAATTTTCTCACTGAGCTCAATCGGCCCAACCTGCTGACAGGAGATTGCCGCGTCAGAGGTATCTTCCGCCAAACCCAGCCCGCCTTTAATGCCGCCCGTTTTCGCCCGGCTGATATAGCAAGTGACATTATGCACGTCCGGATCGTCAAATGCCTCGACGACAATCTTGTGATCCGGGCCGATCATCTTGAACACCGTATCGACGGAGCCAATCTGTTCCGCGTGAGCCGCGCTTCCTGCCAGCGCGAGCAGGCAACCCGCAATTAACTGCTTGTATTTCATATTGTTACCATTTCTGAACGTGCCATTAAGCCATTATTCGAGAATGAAGAAGAAAGTGTTTATAGATCACAGCTTTACAAAAATCACCCTCGTTTCGAATCTTTTATCGCACTTTTGAGCAAAAAAAACACCGAATGCTAAAACATCAAAAAGTGCTACTATCCGCTACCCTAGTTACAGGCACTTGCGAAAGGATGAGGACATTATATGGATCAGGCTGGGATTATTCGCGATCTTCTTAGTTGGCTTGAAGGGCATCTCGACCAACCTTTGTCTCTGGATAACGTGGCGGCAAAAGCGGGCTATTCCAAGTGGCACCTGCAAAGAATGTTTAAGGACGTTACCGGTCACGCTATCGGCGCCTACATTCGCGCCCGTCGTCTGTCCAAATCAGCTGTCGCCCTGCGCCTCACCGCACGCCCGATTCTGGATATTGCCCTGCAATACCGGTTTGACTCGCAGCAAACCTTCACCCGCGCGTTCAAAAAGCAGTTCAATTTGACGCCAGCGCTCTATCGTCGCTCGCCGGACTGGAATTCCTACGGCATGCGTCCGCCCTTGCGTCTGGGTGAATTTACGATGCCAAAATATGAGTTCATCACCCTGCCGGAAACCCATCTGGTCGGCGTGACCCAGAGCTATACCTGTAAGCTGGAAGAAATTTCAGCATTCCGCCAGCAAATGCGCGGCCAGTTCTGGCGCGAGTTCCTCGGCAATTCACCATCAATTCCACCGACGCTTTACGGTCTGCATGAACCCCGCCCAAGCCTTGAGCGAGACGATGAACAGGAAGTGTTCTACACCACCGCGCTGACTTCCGACATGGCTGACGGCCATTTGCAGGATGCCCAACCGGTGACGCTGGAAGGCGGTGAATACGTGATGTTCAGCTATGAAGGGCTGGGAAGCAGCTTGCAGGAATTTGTGCTGACGGTGTATGGCACATGCATGCCGATGCTCGGTCTGACGCGCCGTAAGGGTCAGGATATCGAACGCTTCTTCCCGGAGAAAGACGTGATGGATCAGGAACCGCCTATTCAGCTGCGCTGCGAATACCTGATCCCTATTCGTCGTTAACGCTGTAGCTCATCTAACGCAGGGGCGTCCAGATGCGTGACGTCACCTGCGGTCTCCACGATCCAGCCAGGCGCAAGCCACGGGCTTTGCTGATAATCCACTCGCGAAATCGAACAGTTACGCAGACGCAAACGACGCTCCGCATAAGCCGGTAAGCCGAGAATGGTGCTGACCAGGCAGCCAAGCGCCATGCCGTGACTCACCAACAGCGGACGGCTACCTTCCGGCAGCTCGAGGCAATCCTTCAGCGCCGCGTTCATCCTGTCGCCGAGCTCCTGCATAGATTCCCCTTCCGGGATACGTCCACCCGCCGTGCCATTGACCAGCGTACGACGCCAGCCCTCTTCTTCTTCCGTCAGGGAGTCAATAAGACGACGTTCAAGCACGCCCATATCGAGCTCGCGCAGGCGTGGATCATAGGTGACGCTACACCCGCAGGCTTCAGCGATAATCTCGGCGGTACGACGCGTACGGCCCAAATCACTTGCGATAATGTGAGTAATGCCGAGTGTGCGAACACGCTCTCCCACCTGCCAGGCCTGCTGCTCGCCCTTTTGGGTCAAAGGACTGTCAGACTGGCCCTGAATACGTCGCTCGGCGTTCCACTGCGTTTCACCGTGGCGAACAAGGTATACCTGTAACATGCTAATTATCCGTTATACTGCGATGATGATTTTTTGTCGTAAGTGTACTGATTATGCACAATGTTGTCGTAGCTACCACCAATCCCGCCAAAATTAAGGCAATTACGCAGGCTTTTGCCGAGATCTTCGGCGAAGGATCCTGCCATATTGATGCCGTTTCCGTCGAGAGCGGCGTACCGGAGCAGCCTCACGGAAGTGATGAAACGCGCGCTGGCGCACGGAACCGGGTCGAAAATGCACGTCTTGTCAGACCAGATGCGGACTTTTGGGTAGCAATAGAAGCCGGTATTGACGAAGGAAGCACCTTCAGTTGGGTGGTAATCCATAGCCGTGAACAGCGTGGCGAGGCGCGTTCGGCAACGCTGCCGCTTCCTGATGTCATCCTTGAACGCATGCGGGCGGGCGATGCCCTCGGTCCGGTTATGTCACATTACACGGGCATTGATGAAATTGGCCGCAAGGAAGGCGCGATTGGCGTGTTTACCTCGGGCAAACTGACCCGCAGCAGCGTTTATCATCAGGCGGTGATCCTGGCGCTTAGCCCTTTCCACAACGCCGTTTATCGCTGAGTCTTCGGCAGCGCCTGCTCCAGCCACTGGCGGAGCTCCGCTGGCGCTGATTTCAGGCTGTTCGAGCCACGGGTGATTGTCGCAATCCCCGCGCCGAGCTCGCTTTTCAACTCCCTCTGACTCATTTCACCGCGCAGCAATTCTTCGATAATACGCACGCGCGTACCCAGCGCTTCACGCTCGTCCGGGGTCATCATCAGATTTAGCAGCGGCAGATGCAGATCGGCGGCAAACGCCTGACGCATCAGCTCCACAAAACGGAGCCACTCCTGGTGGCGCTGTTCTGCGTTTTCAGCCGAGTATGGAGATTGTTGAGTCATGTTACGCCACCCTGTTGGGGCGGACGGCGCCGGGCCGCCCGCCGAATGTACTCTTTAGCGAGTACAAGCATAACATACCGGAAGCGAATCAGTAACGCTGCTTCCACTCAACGTCGGTGAGGATCTGCGGTTTCTCGCCCATGAAATAACGATAGTACGCATCATAGGCCAGCACGTTTTTCACGTAACCACGCGTTTCCGAGAAGGGAATACTCTCCACAAACGCGGCGGCATCCAGGCGGCCAGCGCTGTTTCCCTGCCAGGTTCTTACCCTGCCAGGACCGGCGTTGTAAGCCGCTGACGCATAGATGCGGTTGTTATTAAACTGCTGGTAAACGTACTCCAGATAGCGGGTACCAATGTTGATGTTGGTTTCAGGATCCAGCAGCTGATTCGGCCCGCCGTATCCCGGAATCGCGAACATCTTCACCGTATGTGTCGCGGTACCCGGCATGATCTGCATCAGCCCCGTGGCACCCACCGGAGAACGCACTTTCGGGTTCCACGCGCTTTCCTGGCGGGCAATCGCCATCGCGTAGCTTTTGGTGATCGCTTTATCGCCGGTATAGCGAACGAAAAGATCTTTATACGCCAGCGGGAAACGCTCCTGGAGATTATCCCACAGCTTACCGGCAATTGTGGCCTGCACGCTGAGATCCCACCAGTCCTGATCGAATGCGTATTTCGCCAGCTGCCCCTGCTCGCTGCGGGTCCGGCTGCTCACCAGGTTCGCCCACTCCGCACGCGCAGTATTATCCAGGTTCCAGTACATGAGCTCACGCACACGGTTCATTTCCGGACCGTTAACCAACAGCGGCGCAACGGTACCTTCCGGCTTCTCAACGCGAATGGGATACTCTTCCCCCAAACGCTGCGCCGCCACCATCGGGTAGAATCCGCGCTGCTGCATCAACGAGTGCAGAATATCTTTCGCTTCCTGCTCGCGCCCGCGCTCCATCAGCAGATCGGCCTGCCAATAGCGCCACTCATCCTTCTCTTTGGCATCCATTGGCAAACGCGCAAGCCAGGTATTGAGGCCACGACGATCGCCGTTGCCGATGGCCATACGCACGCGGCGCTCCACCAGAGAGGTCGACTGCGAACGCATGATGGCATCATCGCGCCAGCGGGCCTGATCGTCGGTCACGTCGGTGCCCATCAGCCGCCAGGCCACGATATCCCGCAGCTCCTGAGTCTGATCCTCATTCAGCTTCTGCGCCTGCACCAGCTGTGGAATAAGCAGACGGGCGTTTTCCACATCCTGGCGCGCCACGCTGGTAAACGCGACTGCCGCCATCTGGCGGGTGAAATCGGTCGTACCGGTGCTTTGAGCGAAGCTCAGCACGCTGTTTGGGTTGTTGGCGAGGCTTATCACCGCCGCAGAAATAGTCTGGTAGTCTGGCGGCATCTGATTCGCCAGCGACGTCACCAGGCGAGTATTACCGGCCTGCATCGCCAGGCGAATACGTTCAAGATACGCCAGCGGATCCTGGGTTCCTGATGCGCGCCAGGCGCTGAATAAGTTGTCACAGGCATTTGGCTGATTTTTTCCGGTCAGCCACAAATCTTTCGCACCTGCCCAGGCATCCTGAGTCTGGCCCACGCTGTATTTGGCGTAGTAGTAGTTACATTGCGCTTCGGTCGTGCCGGGTTTATCCGGGCTAAACGCCAGCAGCCCTCGCCAGTCTTCCCGGCGAGCCAGCTCGTTCACAAAACGGTTTTTGAGCGTACGTGCTGAGGGCAGCGTTGGGTTGGCCTGCACAAACTGACTCACGCTGAGCGCAGGTTCAGTCATCAAATCATCGGTGAGTTGGCGGTATTCAAGATAGGGATAGAGCGGGTAATCTTTCAGCGTCGGCATCAGTTGGGCAACGACGTCCATCTGACGGTTGTCCCAGGCCTGTTTAATCTGCGCATAACGGTTGCGCTGCTCGTCCAGTGAATCGGCGTGGACCGCACTGCTTACGGTCAGCAGACAGACGCCCGCAGCCAGAAGACGCCACGTCATGGGTTTAGCATTTTCCACATGCGCTCCTTAAAAAGTGTGTCAATGCAGCATCATGCCGCGTAAAAAAGCCGTGTCCGGTCAATCTCTTCATCCTGAAGGCTCAACGGCCACAGCCTCTCTTTATGCTAATCAGACAACCGGAATTGCGCCACGTTGCGGACACTTTTTTACCTTTATCGTTATCACGGTCGCCTGGCTGGGATTAGCGTGTGAAAAAGGCTACACTTCGCCTCTGACTCCAATTCATCAAAATAAAAGAGGCGAAGTCCAACGTGGCTCAATTCGTTTATACCATGCATCGCGTCGGCAAAGTGGTCCCGCCGAAGCGTCATATTCTGAAAAACATCTCTCTGAGCTTCTTCCCTGGCGCAAAAATCGGTGTACTGGGCCTCAACGGTGCCGGTAAATCCACCCTGTTACGCATCATGGCCGGTATCGATACCGATATCGAAGGTGAAGCACGCCCGCAGCCGGGAACCAAAATTGGCTATCTGCCGCAGGAACCCCAGCTGAACCCGGAGCATACCGTTCGCGAATCCGTTGAAGAAGCGGTTTCGGAAGTGGTCAACGCCCTGAAGGGCCTTGAAGAAGTGTATGCACTGTACGCCGAGCCAGATGCCGATTTCGACAAGCTGGCCGCCCAGCAGGGCAAATACGAAGAGATTATCCAGGCGCACGACGGCCACAACCTGAACGTGCAGCTGGAGCGCGCCGCTGATGCGCTGCGTCTGCCAGACTGGGACGCGAAAATTGCGAACCTCTCCGGGGGTGAACGTCGCCGCGTTGCGCTCTGTCGCCTGCTGCTGGAAAAACCAGACATGCTGCTGCTCGACGAACCGACCAACCACCTGGACGCCGAGTCCGTGGCCTGGCTGGAACGCTTCCTGCACGACTTCGAAGGCACCGTTGTGGCGATTACCCACGACCGTTACTTCCTCGACAACGTGGCAGGCTGGATCCTCGAGCTGGACCGCGGCGAAGGCATTCCGTGGGAAGGCAACTACTCCTCCTGGCTTGAGCAGAAAGATCAGCGTCTGGCGCAGGAAGCTTCTCAGGAAGCGGCTCGTCGTAAGTCGATTGAAAAAGAGCTGGAGTGGGTACGTCAGGGCGCGAAAGGCCGTCAGTCGAAGGGCAAAGCCCGTCTGGCGCGCTTTGAAGAACTCAACAACACCGAATACCAGAAACGTAACGAAACTAATGAACTCTTTATTCCACCTGGACCCCGTCTGGGCGATAAAGTCGTTGAGGTCAGCAACCTGCGTAAGTCCTATGGCGATCGCCTGCTGATTGACGACCTGAGCTTCTCCGTACCGAAAGGTGCCATCGTGGGTATCATCGGGCCGAACGGCGCGGGTAAATCGACCCTGTTCCGCATGATGTCCGGCCAGGAGAAAGCGGATGGCGGCACCATCGAGCTGGGTGAAACCGTGAAGCTGGCTTCCGTTGACCAGTTCCGTGATGCGATGGATAACAGCAAAACCGTGTGGGAAGAAGTGTCCGGCGGGCTGGACATCATGAAGATTGGCAACACCGAGATGCCAAGCCGCGCCTACGTGGGTCGCTTCAACTTCAAAGGTACCGATCAGGGTAAACGCGTGGGCGAGCTGTCCGGCGGTGAGCGCGGTCGTCTGCACCTGGCGAAGCTGCTGCAGGTAGGCGGCAACATGCTGCTGCTCGATGAACCGACCAACGACCTTGACATCGAAACCCTGCGCGCGCTGGAAAACGCCCTGCTGGAATTCCCGGGCTGTGCAATGGTCATCTCGCACGACCGCTGGTTCCTCGACCGTATCGCTACCCACATTCTGGACTACCAGGATGAAGGTAAGGTGGAGTTCTTCGAAGGCAACTTTACC
Source organism: Scandinavium sp. (assembly GCF_032012665.1). Classification (NCBI taxonomy): domain Bacteria; kingdom Pseudomonadati; phylum Pseudomonadota; class Gammaproteobacteria; order Enterobacterales; family Enterobacteriaceae; genus Scandinavium; species Scandinavium sp. Next base: position 30,535 of record NZ_DALZVG010000005.1, on the reverse strand, counting down.
GAGTACGAAGAGTACAAAAAACGCACCCTCGGTGCCGATGCGCTTGAGCCAAAGCGTATCAAGTACAAGCGTATTGCCAAGTAATTCGGCGACTCTGCATATCCACCTCCCGATGGGGGTGGATATTTTTTGTCTTTGCAGATGATTTCCCCAGGGCCAGATCGACTTCCGGCCGCGGCATCCAGGACGAAAATTATCCTTCTCCTGTCACCCCGCACCAGCAGGCATTAAGGATTACAAAGGAAAAACATTGATGTTCAATGAATGCATTGTTGAAATGTAATTACGTGTAACAATTCTTAATTGTTAGTATTTATCAGAAAATCACCCTGGCAAGATTCTTATTTTTTTCATTCCGTGCAAAAGTATTTCTTTAGGCCACGCAATTATTGTTAAATACACGCAGTGATAATACTAAATCACGCAACGTAATTGTCCGAGACCGTCGCCAGGTTAATCTTTATTGCGTTGATTATTCACATCCCAGATCTTATGCAAACTGCAATTTTAGTGGACATAACAGGCTTCATTCATCTTGACGAAGCATGCGCGCCGCTACCTTAAACCTGCATCACAGTCGATCTCGAAAACGGAATAAAAGGGATAACCGTTACGATATGAAGAACATGACACACACTGTTTCACCATTGCTCAATAATGTAACCATCGTCAGCAATGACTATTTCTATAAATATGGATTACGGAAAATGATTACGCTTGTTGAACCTCCCCCAGATAATTCCTCCTCCACCTGGCACAGGAACTCACCGGCAGATATCACTTTTCGCAAGAGCGTCGTCAGCATTAATTATCATCTTAAACCGTCGCCTCCGGCAAAGCATCGACACAGCACCCCTTTTTCCATTGACATCCCTTTTAACTGTGACTCTCTGACCATTAATGAAGTCCAGGCCAAGCTTGAAAAAATTCTGTCACTGGCCCGACTTCCGCTTTCAGAAGAAAATAAAAAAGATATTTTCCAAAAAATCGGCGGCAGGCGATACCTGCAGCTCTCCGCCATGGAAAATCAGGTGCTGCACAATCTCGGTAAAGGCTACTGCGCCCAGGATATTGCGGCAATTCTCGGCTGCACCGACAAAACGGTAAGCACCCACTGCCGCAACGCCATGCGTAAGATGGGGATCACTAAAAAGTCTGAACTCTATCATTATGCTTCATGGATGGTGCAGCATATCGACAGTGAACGGATCACGCTTTGTCTTTAATATTTATTCCATCCCCCGTCAGTGATGGGGGACGGAACCTGTTCAGACGCCAACCGAGGTATGGGGCTGGAATGTATTGATGGCCTGTACGTAATGCCGACGCTGATACTCTGTGAATTCCCCCACCGAGTGAAGGGTAAAGATAATGATTTCACGTTCGGTATGATTCATTACTGCATGCCACGGAAGCTTTATTATCGACTGAACCTGGCGAACCGTGTTTCCATCCTGCAGATAGCTATTCGATATTTGTAACACCGGCAGCTTTGCCGGACCTATTTCAGATTTCAGAGTTTTCCCTTCAATCTTAAACCCCGGGAGTTTATTTCTTAACTGTTCTATTTGTCGCTCACAGTACGCATCCAGAGACTCCTCTTCTTCCAGCGTCGCACGGTTGATCATAATGTTATATTCGTTATCTTCCGGGTCCCGAAACATAAGAACATTTACACTTCTGTCCAGCACCGGAGGGGAACTCAGGAAGTGGCCTTCAATTAATTTATAAGACAGCGAATTCATAATAAATATCTACTCATTAACGTTAAGGGAAGTAAAAGGGACAGGAATCACCTCAATCCGGCGGTTGATCTCGCGTCCTTCCACGGTACTGTTAGAAGTCAGAGGATAAAGGTCACCCACGCCCTTCAGCGTAAATCGCGACGCATCCGCATGGGCATGGGTGATTAACCAGTCGCGAACTGCGCGAGCCCGCAGCATAGACAACAGAATATTCTGCTGTCCGTCGCCGCTGTTATCGGAGTGACCGACGATCAAAAAATTCACGCCAGAATTTTGTTCGACTAACTTCGCCAGCGGTTCCAACCGATCTGCACGTTCTGGCAGAATGACGTAATTTCCCGAGGCAAATAGCGAACGGTTGCTGGCCGAAGAGAACACCACCCACCGGACATATTTCTTAAGCTGTTGCTGACTCAGAGAGAGCAGGGCATCACATTGCGCAAATCCCCAGTTCTGGAAGAAATAGCGCGTGGAACAGTGGCGAAGCGCAGCCTCAGACGCGCGGAGTTTGTCCACTGCAAGCCACTTTTTCCGGAGCGCGCTATCGTCTACCCGGTTGACCGCAAACACCAGCGCCTGAACCTCCATTTCCCTCTGCACTTCATGCCATTTTGCATAACACATCGAGCCTGCCAGCAGGCCTCCCAGAAGGAATGCAGGCCAAAGTGGCCAGCCCTTCGTTGGCGTTGGGTTTACTACAGCGACCCGCCCGCGCGTCTGTGGACGGGTCAGCTCCGGAAGCGCCAGCTCAATCCGTGATTTCGCCAGCCCAGGGAGCACCGCGTAGTGCTCATTCAGCCAGCGGGACCAGGCACCGTGACGGATAAACCCCCTGCCCGAATCTGCCAATAAGAAATGCGTCAACGTGAGGCTGGAACAGTTAAAAACGCTATTCATGGCGAGTAAAAGCTGGGATTGCGCAAACCAGTTTCGCAAAGTGCCGAGCGTGGCCTGACGTTGCGCAAGCCAGCGATCGCCCCCGGTGTTTTGACGTGCAAGCTTAAGCCACAGCGCCCCCATTAGCGCATCCACCGATCCACCCGTCGGCAGCGAGTGCTTCTCCCCGGACCAGATAACTTCGTCCGGATCCCCGAGATAGCACTGCTCGCTACAGCGGCTGTAGAGGGCAAAAATGCAGGGCAACGGTTCCGGCAACGTGATGGTTTTCAGCGCGCTGGCCCACGACATCAGTGCTCCAATGGCCAGCGCCTCGGTGTCGTGACCGTCAGGCAGGAACGGAAAAAAAAGCGTTATCCGCGTTTTTTCCGGGTTAGCGGAATGGTAATTCAGGTGCTTGACCAGCTCGCGCGCATCTCTTGCCGCCAGCCAGAGACGCTGACGGTCATAGCGCAGCAAGCTTTCATCGTTATGGACGGTGAACCAGCTTGCGACATAAGGTCCAATCACAAGATACACATCCTGTACCTCCGTCCGATCCGGAGGAGGCGCTGGCGCTGCCGGGACTGGTCGCAAACACCAAAATGCGCAGGCTGCGACCAGCGCCAGACAAATAAACAACAAGTTCCATCCCATGGAGCTGTATATACCGCAGGCCAGCAGCAGCGCGGTCAGCATCAACCCTCCCGCCAGCGGAAATAAATAACGTTCAGACATAATTACCAGGTCTTCAGATAGAACCACAGCAGCGTGAGTGCCATCAGCATCCCGCCGCAGACAAGAGGAAACCGCGCTTTTGAGCGAAGCGTTGGCGGAGCCACCGGCGGCGGCAGGATTTCGGCTTCCGCAGGTGGCGTCCATGCCAGCGGCAAGGGTGGCTCACACCAGTCGGCCATCAGCTTAGCCAGTTGCCCCTGCTCTTCCTCTATCGAAGGTAGCCAGACCAGCAGCATCTTGCTCAGCTTCAGTAGCTCACCCGTGGAAGTACTTAACAGCGCTTCCAGCTGCGTGCTGAACGGCTCCTGTGGCTCCTCAACGCCGTACAGATGCTGGGCAAGCGTTGGCCAGTAGCCAGGACTTCGCAGACTCCTGCCGCGAAGGCGCCAGTCGATAAGCTGGCAGAGCAGCGTGCAAAAATGCTTTACCTGAACCGGGGAGGTGGCGTTCTCACACAGCGCGGTGTCCAGCGCGACAATGATTCGCCCCATTCGATCCTGATACTGCGAGTGCGAGGGAATAATCCCGTCCATCGCCAGCAGAGAGTCGACGTAAAGCAGCTGCTGTAGCAGCGTTTCGGCGCTTACCATGGTTTCTCCAGTACCTCACCCCAGCCGCCGCTCTCGCTGAACGGACAGAGACGAACAACCGCCGGATCGAAACGTGGGGCAGTGCTGAACTGAATATCCAGCGAAAACTCGTCGTTTTTCGAGATATTGAGGGATTTTTCCAGCGCCTCAGGAGAGAGCTTTTTCTCGTCCATCAGTCGGTTGCCTGCGCTATAAACCCCCAGATACCACCAGTCAGTGGTTGGCATCAGGGCGGCAACAGCTTCCTTTTTCAACGTAACGGTTTTCCTGAACGGTGAGATAAGCCGCTGCACCCACTGCTCATCGTCAGGCCAGCTCTCAGGCGGAAATACGCTGGTTTTCTCCGCCCCCAGCACCTCTGGCAATACCGCCCGGCGCTTAAAATCCACGCCGATGAGACGCCCAAAATCACGTAAACTCCGCGCACTGCCGAGGCCGTAAATTCCGGGATCAACGGGAACGATTTCAAGATCGAACAGGCTGCGGATCCGCTTTTTCGAGATAGCATCTCTCTCCCACCACCCCATGGCCACTTCGCCGACGTTTTTGGCTTCCCGGGTGTGATCCCCCCAGATTTTGTTCGCCTGCTTGCGCCCGTAGTAGTGCCAGAGCAAAATTTTGTGCGGAGTATAGATGTCATAGCCGTGCGTCCAGGCTCGAGCGGCCATGGCGATCTCCTCCCCGGCAAAGAAGATCTGCGGATCGTTAGCGACTTCGCGAACAAAGCGGCCACCGGCAAACAAAAATCCGCCAGCAATATAGCTGCCGCGAACGGGCTGCTCGCTTTTTACCGGCACCGAGGAGAGCATCGGCAGCCCCTCCTTTGAGAATTCACGGAAAATAAGACGGCTGACAAACTGGCCCCGTTTTGCCGGATCGTCCTGCGGATCGTAGGCCGGTGGATAGGTCGACAGCACCGGTTTTTCACTGTGCCTGCGCAGCCCTTCCAGCATCGCGATCATCTCCCCATCCCAGTGGTGAATGAACCTGCAGTGCGAATCAATTTGCAGCGTGAAATCCTCATCGGCAAAGCGCGTTTCCGCCATATAACGGGCCCAGCAGGCCCCCTGGCTGTGGCGGTAGTCCACGGCAATCACCTCAAGCTGCACCTGACGCCAGTGAAAGCGAAACAGCGTGTGATCTTCCTCAACACGCTCTTCAACTAACTGCATCCCGGCGTCGGTGAACAGCGCGGACGTTGGGTTATCGTCCTGCCAGCACACCGCAATGTGCAGGTTTTGCGGGTATTGCGCCTCATCGATCAGGCTCTGCAAAGTGGGGATCAGCTCCGGATCACGGTAGCAGGCAATGCTGACAAACAGCGTACGGCTCTCAGTCATGGTCGTTATCCCTCCCACCTACTTGACCTGTAAGAGAATTTCCGCGTGCGCGGTGAAATCCCCTTCGGAAGGGTGCTTCTGCACGCCGGGCTGGGACATTAGCGCCGCCGTCCAGTGAAACTCCGCTGGCGCGTTACTGGCAAGGTTACTGAGCGTTTCGCTGCTGCTGCCATCGAGCTTAAGCCAGTTGCCGCTGCTGTCCTTGACCTTAATCGCCAGGCTGTCTTTCGCCCCGCTCTGATCCGTCACGGCGATATAGCTGGCATCGGCAGAAGCCGACTCGCTGGATAACGAAGCGGTTGAGGAATAGGAGCCGTAATCCGTGCGGCAGGTGATGGCAAAATTCAGCGGCCGCTCTACCTGCAACCCGCCGTTGATCATGTCACCAGTGACGGTGCCAAAATCCACCACTTTGCTGTTTTCAAAGCGGCAGGAGGGGGTGCTGTTCACCTGGATGGTGCCGAGGTGCAGGACCTGCCCGGCATTGCCGTAAGAATCGCTGGTCACCCAGTTATAGGCATAATTATTGGGCAGCAGGGCAACGTTTTGCCCCTGCGGCGTCAGGTTCAGCGTTTCGGCGGTTTTATACACTTCGACCCGATAGAAAGAGTTCGCCGGATAAACCCACGTACCCAGCGTACCACCGCTCTCTTCCGTAAAATCCATCGTTCCGGTGGTGGGAAATTGCCCATTACTGAAGGCTCCGCCGTTATTCCAGAGGATCTTGATGCCGATCCCCGGAATATTACTTGGGTAGATCCAGGCGCCCCCCTGGGGCCCGGGCATATTGATCGAACTTTTCCCGAAGAGATCGCCGGTATGGCACTGGTCAAATTTGACGTCATAGCCCTGCGGAGCGGCATCCTGAATGCTGACAGGATTAGTGGTATCGGCAGGCGCATCCGCATCGATATTGACCGTGATATCCGGGATGGAAAAGACGTGCGGCACTGGCTGACCGGACGAAGAACTGACCGTACAAACGGCCTGCGCATTCACCGCCACACCCGCACCCAACACCAGCAACCCTAATTGCAATTTCATTTTATTCTCTCCCGGCTGTGTTCAAATGAGAAACAATCTCGACAGGGAGCAACTGCATGAGTTCGGTAAAACTCTTCCCTGAAGTTTTAATGGCAAACTCCAGCAGCAAAATGATCGGGCTACCGGGCTCCATCGCCACGAACCACGCCTGAACTTCCCGCAGGCTGAGTAGCGCCTGGGCACGGCTATTCAGCCCCTGAACGGGCGAAGCAACGGCAGTGGAAGCAAGGGGGACCGGCAGCGATTCCTGGGACTCGGCTGGCCCGACGGTCGCTGGCACAGTAACCGGTGCGGACGTCTCGCTGGAAACCGCCTCCACAGCAGGCTGGCCCATGCTGGTAAACAGCCCCAGCAGATGCTCAAGCCGGGTGAAAACGGGTGACACATCGCCGAGCGACTCGCTCAGCATCTGGGTCAGGACCGTCAACGTCTGCTGCGCCTGCCAGGGTGCGGACATCTCCGGGTAGTTTTTCTCGCGCCACTCGTTCAGCATCGCTCTCACCGTCGCTTCCGGCAGAGCGGATTCATCGCGGGGAAACGCCAGCGCTTTTTCCAGATCCTTCACCGCGCACTGCACCCCAACCGCACGCGGCAGCATATGCTGGCGCACGTCGTTGATCAGGCCGTGCATATCCTCCAGCTCATGGAGCGCATTAGCCCGCAACAGCGGTTCGAACTCGCCGTCCTCCAGCAGCTGAGGCCAGAGGTCATCGGGCCACTGTTGCAGCATAATCACGAGCGTTTTCAGCCCCTCTGCCAGCGCCGTCAGGCCGACGACGCGCAGCCTGCAGCGAATAAGCGTCACGATCAGACGAATATCCCGCGACTTTGCCAGCAGCGCCTGGCACTCCCGTTCGATTTCCGCCCAGTTCACCGGGTCGGCAACCTCGACAAATTCGCCATACTCGGCGCCGAGACGGGGTTGAAGTTTGGCCTGCAGCAGCAGAAATGCCGGGTCATAGTCCAGGTTCTCCCCGCAGGGGGAATCGCCGGACACGGGCTGCAAAAGATGTTGGTAGTAATCCATAGTGCTCATTATTCTTCCTGATACTCCTGGCGGTTCACGTCCCCGCCGCCGGGGTTAAAACTGGTAATATTCAGGTTCAAAACTCATGCCGGAGACGGCAGTGGCCTCATCATCGCGAGGCAGCCAACTGGTGTAGCCCAGCTGATGGCCACCGCTCAGGCTGGCCTGTGGGATCTCTTCGGCTTTCAGGATCAGCTGCACATCCCAGGCATACTCGTAGCCGATAAAATTCCGCACCCACTCGCACAGCACCGGCAGGTCTTCGCCCCAGGGGCTAAAGCGCTGGTACTGGGCGAGGGTCAGCGGCCCCAACGTCAGCCGGAATTTATGCTGTCGATCGGGCAATGTTTCCCCCAGCACCGCCCCATCGCCGAGCAACAACGCTTCACCGCCTCCACCCAGTTGGCTAAGTTCATCCGGCGGAAAGCGTAGCCAGTGCGTGGCGAACTCCTCCAGCGATACCGGAATACCGAAGTAGTAATGCAGGGCGCTGATGAGTCCGTCCGGGTTGCGGGCCTCGCGGATCAGGTGCGCTGACGAAGCCAGGCGGGCGTGGATGGGCAAACGCCCAGCACGCAGCTCATCAGGATCCATACCGATCAGGCTGGCGATATAAAACGAGAAAGTCTCATCATCCGGCCTGTCCAGCGAGGCGGTATCCTGAGAAACAAACCACGAGCGCCAAAGCAACGAGAGCGCCCGGTGGTGGAAAATATCGACGAAATCGCCGAGCGCGTGATCCTGTTGTTCCGAACGGGACCAGGCCAGCTCGGAGAGGTGCAGCGGCATGGCCCCCTGCGCGCCCCAGACGCCCAGGCCGAAAAGCCGGATATCCAGCCGCGACGGCTGCAGGCTGAGGCTCGCAATTTCGCGAGGCGAAAACAGCATCTGGGCGCTCTGCCCGATGCGATGTCGCTCCTGCGACGGACGGCGGGCAGTACCAGGCACCGGCAGCGCAGGCGTGCGGGCCGCCAGAGTGCGCATCAGGCCAAAGAAGCCACTTTCCCACGGCGCATCCTCCTGACACCAGGCCCGCAGGCTATCGTGCAGCGAAGAGGGAGGCAGTTGAACCATTACAGCGCTCCCCTTTGGCCAGGGCGCGCAGGCCAGTTCGCCAGACTCCCCCTCTGCAGCGTACGCAGCTCAGTCTCGGTGAACACGTTGATCGATGCGTGGCGGGCGATATAGTTCTCCAGCACCAGGCCAAAGAGATAAGGGCTGATGCCGGAGAAATTCTCTTCATCCACTGTCAGGGTGCATTTCACTCCCCGGCCATACATCAGCAGCCCGTTTCCCGGTAGCCTGCGGATGACCGGTTCAGTCTGGCAGCCCACAAGACCGCGGATTTGGGTCAGCGTATCGTGATCGGTATTATCGACAAACAGCTGCAGCATCTGACGCAGCGCTTCACCGCCGGAGACGTGCGGCATCTCCGACAGCGGGAGGTAGTTGAAATTAAGCTGGCGGATCAGACGCCAGGCGGATTCACTGGCGACAAAAGGCGCACGCGGTGAGCCCGGCGGGGAAATAAAGCGCGCGGCCTCAACGGGAGCCGCATCCGACACCGAAAGCTCAAACTGGCCATTGCGGGAAATCAGGCGTGGCAAATCGCGATTGGTCACCATCGCCACCACAGACAAATAGCGAATATCGTCGCTGAACGGTGCTTCCTGCTGATCGACCAGCGAGATAAACACTTCTGTACCGTTATACAGCGTCTGCGAATGATATTTACGACGAGTGTGCCCCTTAATTCGCTGGCGTCGCGTCAGCGAAAAATAACGGCCGAAATTACCCTGGTCATTATGCTGGGTCTGATAGAGAGGATTAAATAGCACCTCTTTGCTGTTTTCCGCCTGTTGCCCGACAACCTGAGTCACCGAAAAAATTTCGTAATCAAGGGGGCGACTGCGGTCAGGAACAATATGTAATTCGTGGCTATTGCGTTTGACTTCCAGCTTATCCATGCGCTTTGGAAACAGATTAATCACCGGCGTACAAAAAAGCTGGAAACAGCCCGTGTCAATATGCCCGGCCATCTCCTGCGGGCTTCTGTCGAGCAGGATGATAATCTCCAGCTCATCGCTGTGATTATTTTTCGCGGCCTGCTCCAGTGCCTTCAGCGTGACGAAATAGAAGCGCTGGCGACAAGAAAAATACTCATGCACCAGATTATGCCCATGGAAAATATTCCATGCCATCGGCAACAAGCTCTGTTCTGGCAGCATCCCTTCAAAAGCCAAAGCCTCTTTACCCAATACGCAATCCTGCTGGCTTTCACCATTATGGTAACGAAGTATGGTGGCCAGACTGCCGGCATGCAGGAGTTCAAAAAGATGCGAGACAATACGTTCATCACCGTTCAAATATACCGGTAAGGAGGTAAATCCCTGAAGCTCAGAAAATTGCATGCCTTCCTTAAGACGCAGCTTAAGGCGAATAGCACCTTTAAGTTTTCCCACCGGAATACGGTGTCGCTCCAGATTAGGCAAATCCGGGGGTAAGGACGTCAGCTGAGCATCGACAATCGCCAGCGGCCACAGGCGAACCGACTGCCCGCTGCGAAACTCACAGCGCGTGGTTTCGCCGGGAAAAATGGGGGTGAAGAAGGCACTATCTTTAGCAATTTCATACCCCTGGGTGAGATCGCCCTCTTTCAGATTCGGGCGCAGCTGTACGACGCCCATTGATGGCGTCGGCGCATTATAATTGGGGTAAATAACGTCAAGCAGCCTTTGGGTAAAGGCCGGGAATTCAGCATCAAGCTTAAGCTGCATCCTCGCGGCAATAAAGCTGAATGACTCGATAAGACGTTCAACAAATGGATCGGCGACCTCGATACCATTCACGCCCAGCCGTCGGCCTATTTTAGGATGTTTTTGGGCAAACTCACTGGCCATTTCATGCATAAAAGTGAGTTCCCTGTTGTAATAATCAAGAAACTTGTGTTCCACAAATAAAGCCCCAATCCCTGCTGTTCCATTCCGCAAAAAGATACTCAACTCTTCACCGGGCGGCGACCATTAAAATTGTAATCCCCTTTTACGATTACCAATAAAAACAATGTAAATCATAAGGATATCCCTATATCGCCTTTTCCATTTAAGATAAGGACCCACGCCAAATTCCTATTTGGCCTATTATCCTCCGACAGCATATTTATTCTGACGGAAAGTTACGGTTAAATACGCTCATTCAAAAGCTCGTAATGCTATTACTGACTATTGCGAAATAACTTACCCATAAGGGAAATGGCGTGGCGATTACAAGAAAGAATCTGTTCAATAAACTTAATAACACTCTTTTCCGCAGTATTGAAAGTGCAACCACCCTTTGCAAATTACGTGGGAATCCTTACGTTGAATTAGTTCACTGGTTTAATCAACTCTGGGCGCAGGACTCAGATAATGATTTTAAACATATCGTCCGTTATTTCGATGTCGATCCCGCGCAGATGGATAATGATCTGAACCGGGCGCTGGCTCGTTTGCCTAATGGCGCGAGCAGCATTGCTGATTTTTCTTACTGCATTGAGCTGGCGGTTGAACGTGCCTGGGTTTATTCAAGTCTCGAGTGTTCATCCGCGCGTATCCGTAGCGGTCATCTGCTGATTGCGATGCTGACCACCATGGAGCTGCGCCGCGAGCTGCTGGCTATGCTGCCAGGGCTGGACAAAATTGCGCTTGAACCGCTCACTAAAGAGCTCAGTTTTATCGTGCGGGACTCCGGCGAATCCGCTGAGGATTTACAGCTGGAGGGGTTTGCACGGGAAGACGCCCTTCCAGGTGAAGCCAGCGGTTCGCTCTCCGGCGGTGTCAACGCCAGCCTGGCCCAGTACACCACCGACCTCACCGCCCTGGCGCGGGAGGGAAAAATCGACCCGGTCGTCGGCCGTAGCCAGGAAATAGGCACGATGGTGGATATTCTGCTGCGTCGTCGGCAGAACAATCCCCTGCTGACGGGCGAAGCTGGAGTGGGTAAAACGGCGATTGTGGAAGGTCTTGCGCTGGCGATCGCAGCCGGTGAAGTCCCGGCTGCACTGAGCGAAGTGCGCCTGTTGGCGCTCGATATTGTCGCGCTCTCGGCGGGTGCCAGCATGAAAGGCGAGTTCGAAGCACGTCTTAAGGCGGTGCTGGATAGCGCAATGGCTTCCCCACAGCCCGTGATCCTGTTTATCGACGAAGTGCACACCCTGGTTGGTGCGGGCGGAGCAGCAGGAACCGGCGATGCGGCGAACTTACTGAAACCCGCGCTGGCTCGCGGAAAGCTGCGCACCATCGGCGCAACCACCTGGAGTGAGTTCAAGCGCCACATTGAGAAGGATCCCGCGCTGACCCGTCGCTTCCAGGTTTTACAGGCTAATGAGCCGGACGAAAACGCGGCCGTCTCAATGCTGCGCGGGCTGGTTCCGATGCTGGAAGATCACCACGGGGTGTGGATCACCGATGGGGCACTGGTTTCTGCCGTTCGCCTGTCACACCGCTACATTCCGGCGCGTCAGCTACCCGATAAAGCCATTAGCCTGCTGGATACCGCCTGCGCGCGCGTCGCCACTGCCCAGGCTACGCCGCCGATGGCGCTCCAGCTGCTGAAAGCTCAGCGCCAGGAAACCGAGGCCGAACTGGAGCAAACGCGTAAAGCGCTGAATTTCGGCAAAAGTGATGACGCCGCGATCGTGAAACTGGAAGAGCAGATTGCCGAACTGAGCCAAAAAGAGGCTGAATTTAGCCAGCGCTGGGAGCAGGAAAAAGCGTGCGTGGACGCCATTCAGGCACTTCGCCGCGAGCTGAGCGCTGACGACGAGATCGATGAAGAGAGCCGCAAGCAGCAGAGGGCCAAATTGCTCGAGCTGGAAGAGACCCTCGGAACGTTGCAGAGTAAACCGTCGCTGGTGCCGACGGAGGTCAGCCATGACATGGTGGCTGCCATCGTGGCGGACTGGACCGGCATCCCGGTGGGGCAAATGCTTGAAGATGAAATCGATACGCTGGCCGGTCTGCCCGCTCGCCTGCAGGAGCGCGTTATTGGTCAGCCGCATGCCCTGGAACGCATTGCCGAACGAGTGATGGTTTCCCGCGCCGGGCTGGGCGATCCGAATAAACCGGTAGGCGTCTTTATGCTGGTCGGGACATCGGGCATTGGTAAAACGGAAACGGCGCTGGCGCTGGCCAGCTCGCTTTATGGCGGCGAGCAGAATCTGATCACCATCAATATGAGCGAATATCAGGAAGCGCATACGGTTTCATCGTTAAAAGGTGCGCCTCCGGGTTACGTAGGCTATGGCGAAGGCGGCGTATTAACCGAGGCGGTTCGCCGTAAGCCCTACAGCGTGATTCTGCTGGATGAAATTGAAAAAGCCCATCCGGATATTCACGAAGTCTTCTTCCAGGTCTTTGATAAAGGCTGGATGGAAGATGGCGAAGGCCGCTATATCGATTTTAAGAACACCACGCTGCTGCTAACCAGCAACGTCGGTAGCGAATTAATCACCCAACTGTATGCCGACCCGCAAAGCGCGCCGGATCATGAAGGGCTGCTGGAAGCGCTACAGCCGGAACTCCTGAAAGCTTTCCCACCGGCATTCGTGGGTCGTCTGGAAGTCGTGCCCTATATTCCGCTGCAGCATGCCTCACTGCTGGCCATTGTTGAGCTGCATCTGAATAAGATTGCACAGCGCCTGGACGATCACTATGGCATTAAGCTGCAGTATGAAACCCCGGTAATGGAGGCCATTATCAACCACTGTGCAATTGAGCAAACAGGGGCCAGGGCACTTATCCAGTTTATTGAGAAATATATTACGCCGCAGATTGGGCGCTATGTTTTGCAGCATAAGGCGGCTATTCCGCAACAGGTTTTATATTTGAACTGTGAAGCTGAAAAACAATTCAGCGTCACATTTTAAACAATGAACTTATTTTCCTCCCTTCATTCGGGAAGGGGTAAGTTCGAAAGGAAGGTCATAAGACCGATAAAGCAGTAATCAATATCTAAGGAACAGAAATGTCTAAACTGAATATTTCACTGTGCGCCATCGCTCTGGCGATGACCACATCCTCCGCGTTCGCCGCAGGCGAAGTCACTCAGGGTACCGTAACCTTTAACGGTAAGCTGATTGCCGAGACCTGTAGTATTGTCTCAGCCGACGTGGACAAGAAGGTCACTCTGCCAACCCTGTCTACCCAGACGCTGTCAACAGCAGGTGCCGTCGGTGGTTCAACCACCTTTGATATCAATGTGGAAAATTGCCCGAAGACCGGTGGCCCAGCGAGCGTCGCTGCCCACTTCGAAGCCATCAACAGCGATGGTTTCAATTCCGCAACGGGTAACCTGACCAACAGCACCGCGAAAGCCGATGGCGGCGCGGAAAACGTGGAAGTTCGCCTGTTTGATAAAGATGGCACCAGCCAGATCCCTGTAGGCGGCACCGGTGGTTTCTTCCCAATCTCGACCACCGATCACACCGCCAAGATGACCTATATCGGTGCCTACTATGCCTCAGCGGCCACCACCGCGGGTGACGTAACGGCAAAAGTACAGTACACGCTGGCCTATAAATAACAGTCAGTAAGCCATCGTTCGGCGTAATCATAATCTGTTGTCCGGATTGTCCGGTCCGACAGTGGGTTATTTTTGCGCCGAATCAGGGCCCAGGTCATTTTAACAGGATTCGGTTATGTCATTTTTCAAAAAGTTTTTTTTGTTATTGGTTTTATTTTCATACTGCCGTTTAAGTACTGCCGGGGTCACCATTTCAGGCACCCGCATTATTTTCCCGGGTAATGAAAAAGAATTAAGCATCAGAACCAACAACAAAGGAGATAAGCCTGCGCTGGTGCAAATCTGGATCGACGACGGTAAAGCCAATGCCAACCTTAATGAGGTTAAGGTCCCTTTTTTGGTGACGCCACCGGTATACCGCGTGGAGCCGGGAAAAGGTCAGAGCCTGAGGCTTATCTATAACGGCATGGCGCTGCCACAGGATCGTGAATCGTTGTTCTGGTTCAACCTGCTGGAAATTCCACCGGTAAATAAAAATCTTCCGGCAAAAAACCGCCTGGAGCTGGCATTCCGCACCCGGATTAAGATTTTCTACCGACCGCAAAATTTAAAAGAGAACAGCGTCGAGGTCTTTAACCGACTGCAATGGAGCACCGTGTCGGATCCTAAAAAAGGTACCGGAATTAAAATTACCAACCCGACGCCTTACCATTTTTCGTTTGATACCGGCACGTTTACGATCGGCAATAAAAAATACTTTATGAATATGGATGTGGTTGCTCCCGGATATTCCGAAACCTTTTACGCCGATAAAAGTGCCGCACCTGGAGGCAACGTGAGTCAGCTAACGGTCTATTTACTCAATGACTACGGCGCTGCCGTGGAAAAAACGATGGTAAATCAGGCCGGCGCGTTCATTGAGAAAAAAAGCTAATTTTCTTTCGGTATTAACCACCGTACGGGATGGTTTCTGTCCGGTTAAACGGTGTCAGGGATAATAGTGATAATGGAACGATCAGCACAAAACTTTATTCACGAGAATAAGCGTTGCACGCTGCTGGCGACGTTAATTTTCGCTGCCCTGCCGGTGCACAGAGTTTGGGCTACGCAGAATAGCTCAGAGGCAGCAGAGTCCTCCTCTGAGATAGTGGATTACAACCCTGAATTTCTGCACGGCAAGGGAATTGACGTCACCCAGTTCAGCGAAGGCAATCCGGTTTCGCCAGGTGTTTATATGCTGACCGTTATCGTGAACGGCGAACAGCGCGGCCGCGAGGAGATTACCTTTGCACCAGTGAAAAATAAGCAAAACGCCGAAGCCATTTTTACACCGGAGCAGCTGCAAAAATTCGGCATTAAGACGGATAAACCCGTTGCGGACAGCGCATCGCCCTTCCGTCTGGGTGAGGTTATTCCTGACAGCCTGGTGACGTATAACGGCGGTGACCTGGAGCTGGACATCCGAGTCCCTCAGGCAAACCAGGTGAAATTCCCGCGCGGCTACACCGACCCGTCACGCTGGGAAAGCGGAATGCCTGCGGCCTTTCTGGACTACAACGCCAACTTTTATGGCAGTTCCACTGGCCCACGTAACGGTGAATCACGCAGCGATGGCCACACCAGCAATATCGGGCTGCTGTCGGGCATCAACGTCGGGCCCTGGCGATTACGTCAGCGCTCCAACGTCAGCTGGTACGACGGCAAAGACACGCCGCATACCGAAAGCCTGGCGACCTACGCTGCTACCGATATTTCGGCGCTGAAAAGCCAGCTGACGCTGGGGGACACCAACACGACCGGTAAAGTTTTTGACAGCTTTAGCCTTCGCGGGGTGCAGCTTAAATCCGACGATCGCATGCTGCCTGAAGGTCTGCGCAACTACTCTCCAATCGTGCGGGGCGTGGCGGAGTCGAACGCTAAAGTCAGCATCACCCAGCACGGGATGACCGTCTACCAGACCGTCGTACCACCGGGCCCGTTTGAGCTCACCGATATCGGGGCGATGGGTTACGGTGGCGATCTGCAGATGACCATAACCGAGGCCAACGGCTCGGTGCGCACCAGCACGGTGCCTTTCTCCGCACCGCCGATGCTGCTTCATAAAGATGTCAGCAGCTTCGAACTGCTGGCCGGTGAAATGAACGACGATACGCTCAAAGAGAAGCCAAAAGTGTTGCAGGGACTGCTGCAATACGGCCTGGGCAATAACTATACCGTTTACGGCGGGTCGCAGATCTCAAACCACTACTATGCCCTCTCCATCGGTAACGCGATCAACACCCTGATCGGCGGGCTCGGGATGGACATTACCCGCGCATGGAGTGAGGTGGAAGACGGCAGACACTCCAGCGGTAATAGCTACAACGTCAGCTTTACCAAATTCATGGAGCAAACCGCCACCAACCTGACCATGGCGGCCTATCGATACTCAACGAAAGGGTTCTATTCGCTGCGTGACGCCAGCATTGCCCGTGATGGCAGAACCAACGACGACTACGATGTGGATTATCGGACCAAAGAGCGCTTCACGGCCACCATTTCCCAGACGCTGTGGGACAACAGTACGCTCAATTTCACCGGCAGTCTTTACACCTACTGGAGCAGCGAGAGGACCGCGAAGCAGTACTCTATCAGCTGGAACAAATCGCTGCGCTATTTCTCCTTCGCGCTGACGGCGATGCGCACCAGCGATGAAAACGGCAAATATGAGAACACTTATCTGGCCTCGATCAACGTACCGATTGGGCGAAATACCAACAGCAGGCCGCTGTTTGATTCGCTCTATTCGACCTACAGCCACAGCTCCCCGAAAAGCGATCGCTTCCAGATGAACGCCAACGGCAGCCGCGGCGATCAGAATGAGCTGACCTATGGTATCGGCACTTCCGCAGAGAAGGCGTATCAGTCAGATTCTCGCGAAGCGGTATACGGCAACGTCAACTATCGCAGCCCGGTTGGGCAGTTCGGTATGACCGCGGGCGTCGACAGCCAGGGCTCTTCCCGTCAGCTTTCTCTCTCGGCAATGGGCAGCGTTGTCGCGCACAAAGGCGGCGTGACGCTTGGCCCATCCGTAGGCGACATGCCATTTGCGGTCATCGGCGCGAAGGGTGCGAAGGGCGCGAAAATGTTTAACGGCCAGGGCTCGCAAATTGACGGTCGCGGCTACGCCATCGTCCCTTCCCTCACCGCGTATCGGGAAAACAACATTGCGCTGGATTACCGCAGCGTACCTGACAACGTCGACGTGCTCCAAAGCCAGCGCACCGTGGTGCCGCGCGAAGGCGCGATCGTTGGCGTGGATATGAAGACTATCGAAGGCACACCGATTGTGCTGGTGATCCGCGATGAGCAGCACAACCCGATTCCTGTGGGCAGCGAGCTGGTGGATGACAAAGGGATCAATCAGGGCGTCAGCGGACAAGGCGGAATGGCCTTCGTACGCGGCTGGGACCCGGCGTCCGGCAACCTGTTCGCGGTGTCCGGGAAGGATAAGTGCCTCATTGTGCCGGCCAAAAATGCCCTGAATCAGGTCCTCGCAACGAAGAGTAACAGCGTCGTACAACTGGAGGTGACATGCTATCGTCGATAATGCCCAAAACCCTGGGATTTGCCTTCTGGCTATTGTCACCGCTGGCGCTGGCGCAATCCTGCGGCGTCTCGGACAATTGCAAAATCGATGTGCAGTTTAAAGGGTCTTATCTGGAAAATACCTGCGACCTCGCCATTAATAATGGCTCGGCTAACGAGACAATTGTTTTACCAGAGATTTCAACCACCACCTTAAATTACAACGGGGCAGAAGCAGGTAGTCAGACATTCTCCATTACGTTGAGCAACTGCCCGACGAATAAAGCAATTTCACTTTATTTTGGTTCGACGGCATCCGGCACGAATGCAACCACGGGGAATTTACCTAATGCCACTGGCAGCGATTATAGCAAGAATGTTGAAGTGCGTTTACGTAAAGCAGATCAACAGCAAATGGTGATTGACGACCCGCTCAGTAATCAGGATTACGTCGTCAGCAGTACAGCAGGTGTCAGTCATCAGTTTATTGCCAGTTATTATGCCACCGGTACCTCAGGTGCAAGCGTGGGTCTCATTAACACAGCTGCGGCGATTATAGTCGATTACAAATAAGATACTGAGCTCATTATCGGGAAAGCCAGCTATTGCTATGCGCTGAATAGCTGGCAACTTTTGTCGGGAAATATCATCACCTGATAAAAATAATATTATTCAGCGCTGAATTATTAAGGATTGATATGGCCGTAAGTAAAAGTAACTCTCAAAAATTCATTGCCAGAAATCGAGCGCCGCGCGTACAGATTGAATATGACGTGGAAATTTACGGCAGCGAAAAGAAAGTCGAATTGCCTTTTGTTATGGGCGTGCTGGCAGACCTTTCCGGTAAGCCGCTGGAGCCGCTCCCACCGATCGCCGATCGCAAATTCCTCGATATTGATATCGACAATTTCGACGAGCGCATGAAGGCAATGAAACCACGCGTGGCGTTTGCGGTGCCGAATACTCTGACGGGCGAAGGCCAGCTGATGGTCGATATCACCTTCGAAAGCATCAACGACTTTTCACCGGATGAGATCGCCCGAAAAGTGGATTCCTTATCCCAGTTGCTCGAAGCACGGTCCCAGCTTGCCAACCTGCAAACCTACATGGATGGCAAAGCTGGCGCCGAAGAGCTGGTGAGAAAGCTGCTCAAGGACAAAGCGCTGCTTAATACCCTTGCCGCTTCCCCAAAAGCCCAACCTGAAGTTGCTGACGTTCAGCCAGAAGAGTAATGAAAAAGAAAGGAACCCCTATGTCTGTTATGGATGTACAAGCCCAAAAAACGTCGAAGTCAACGGCGGAAACCAGCGATTTCAACCAGCTGCTGGCGAAAGAGTTTAAAGCCAAAACGGAACAGACCAAGGTCGCCGTCGAAGGTGCGGTAAAGACGCTCGCCGAGCAGGCGCTGGCCAATACGGTCACCATCTCGGATGACGCGTACAAAAGCATTGAGTCAATCATTGCCGGCATCGACAGCAAGCTCTCCGAGCAAATCAACCTTATCCTGCATCATCAGGAGTTTCAGGCGCTGGAAAGCGCCTGGCGCGGCCTGCAGTATCTGGTTTACAACACCGAAACCGATGAAAAGCTGAAGCTGCGCTTTATGGACATGTCCAAGGACGAGCTGCGCCGCAACATGAAGCGCTATAAGGGCATCGCCTGGGACCAGAGTCCGCTGTTTAAGAAGATCTATGAGGAGGAGTACGGCCAGCTCGGCGGCGAACCTTACGGCTGCCTGGTGGCGGATTACTACTTCGACCACACCGCACCGGACGTCGACCTGCTGGCTTCGCTCGGCAAAATCGCGGCGTCCGCACATATGCCTTTCATCTCTGGCGCATCACCGACGGTGCTGCAAATGGAGTCCTGGCAGGAGCTCTCCAACCCACGCGACCTGACCAAAATCTTCACCCAGAACCTGGAATACGCCGCATGGAACTCGCTGCGTCAGGGCGAAGACTCCCGTTACATCGGCCTGGCGATGCCGCGTTTCCTCGCCCGTTTACCGTACGGTATTCGCACCAACCCGGTGGACGCCTTCCACTTTGAAGAGGTCACCGACGGCGCCGATCACAGCAAATACATCTGGTCCAACGCCGCCTATGCGATGGCGGTAAACATCAATCGCTCCTTCAAGGAGTATGGCTGGTGTACGTTGATTCGCGGCGTGGAGAGCGGCGGCGTCGTGGAAGGCCTGCCATGCCACACCTTCCCGACGGACGATGGCGGCGTGGACATGAAATGCCCGACCGAAATCGCGATTTCCGATCGCCGTGAAGCCGAGCTGGCGAAGAATGGATTTATCCCGCTGGTTCACCGCAAAAATACCGATTATGCCGCCTTTATCGGCGCACAATCCCTGCAAAAACCTGCCGAGTACTACGATGCGGACGCCACGGCCAACGCCAACCTCTCGGCACGCCTGCCGTACCTGTTTGCCTGCTCACGCTTTGCGCATTACCTGAAATGTATCGTCCGCGACAAGATCGGGACTTTCAAAGAGCGCGACGAAATGCAGCGCTGGCTGAACGACTGGGTAATGAACTACGTCGACGGCGACCCGGCCAACTCAACCGTTGAAACCAAAGCGCGCCGTCCGCTGGCGGCGGCAGAAGTGGTGGTGGAAGACGTTGAGGGCAACCCGGGTTACTACCAGGCGAAATTCTTCCTGCGCCCGCATTTCCAGCTGGAAGGGTTAACCGTTTCTCTGCGCATGGTGGCCAAACTGCCTTCCGTGAAAGAAGGTGCCTGATAAAACAGGCTGACCACTCGCGCAAAACTATTTTTTGTGATGCTCACCATTACAAAAGGGAACGTTCTTCCGGGAAGGAAGAACATAATTTGTTGTTTTAAATTAGCTAAATAAGCACTGGAGAATATGCATTATGGCACAAGATATGTTTATTAAAATCGAAGGAATTGAGGGTGAATCTCCGGATGCCGTTCATAAAAATGAAATCCAGGTTTTATCCTGGAACTGGGATGTCGCACAGCATTCAAATATGCACAGCGGTTCCGGCGGCGGTTCTGGTCGTGCAACGGTTGATGATTTCTGCTTCGTCCACTATACCGACAAAGCCAGCCCGAACCTGCTGAACTACTGTCTGACCGGTAAACACATTAAGAACATTCAATTTGTGATCCGTAAAGCCGGTGGCGACCCGCTGGAATATCTGACCATTAAATTTACCGATGCCATCATCACTAAAGTAAATATGACTGGTTCTCACGATGACGAAACGCGTCCACGTGAATCCGTTCGCTTCTCATTCACCAAAATGACTCAGGATTACGTCATGCAGAATGCTGAAGGTCATAAGTCTGGCGTTATTTCCGCGACCTATGATGTGAAAGCTAACCTGCACGGTTAATTTTCCTGCCCCGAAGGCTCGCTATTTGGCGAGTCTTCATTTCACCACCCAGCGTTATTACTGAATAGCCGTTTACATCGCGCAGCGGTTATTCAGGATAATACTGAAGGAAACAGGTAAGAGTTTGATGAAAAGGAAAGCTGCACAGTACGGTCTGAACCTGATCCTGGCTCTGATGCTGGCCGCATGCAGCACCAGGAATGAGCCCCAGACCACCCCCAAAAGGGTGGAAATGACATTCCACGCCAGCAAAAACAGCAATCCCGACCGGGACGGCCGCGCTGCACCGGTTCAGGTCATGCTCTATTCGCTCGTCAACGCGGATAATTTTGCCAACAGCGACTTTATTTCACTGACCAACGGAGCCGATCCTGCTCTCCTTAACGACATCAGGAATCAGCAGCAGCTGATCCTGAAGCCGGGCGAATCCCGCACGATCAAACTCGAGCCCCCCCGCGACGTCCATTTTTTCGGCATTGCCGCCGCTTTCCGCACGATCAATGACGCCAGGTGGAACGCCGTTTACGCCCTGCATCCACAGAATTCCCGCCCCTGGTATCACTGGCTAATCCCGTCAACGGATGAGCCTTTGAAGCTGGAGGTCGCCCTCGACAACGTATCCGTATCCATTAAAGAAGCGAACTGACCCGTGAGAACTAATAAAGTCGTGTGGAGTGAGGGACTCTTTTTGCGCCCTCAGCTCTTTCAACAGCAAGAGCGTTACCTTGAATATTACGCGCACAAAAGGGCCGCTACCCTCACCCCGTTCTTCTGGGGGTTTGCGCAATATGAGATAGATAACGAGGCGCTGGCCTATGGAAAACTGGTACTTCGCACCTGCAAAGGTGTGCTGCCGGACGGCACCCCTTTTGATGTGCCCGCACACGCTGAACCGCCTGAGCCGCTCACCATTTCCGCTGAGCACCTTGGGAAGGTGATCTGGCTGGCGGTACCGCTACGGCTCGACAACAGCGATGAGACCATTTTCGATGAGTACGATCGCAGCTCGCTGGCCCGCTTCTGCGCCTACGATGCCGAGCTGAACGACAGCAACGCCATCCGTCAGGGCGCAAAGCAGGTACAGCTTGGCCGCCTGCGCCTGCGGCTGATGAGTGAAACCGAGATGACCGAATCGTGGATCGGTTTGCCGCTCATGAAGGTGAAAGCCCTGCAGCCGGACGGCAGCGTGCTGCTGCACTTTGAAGATTTCATTCCGCCGGTCACCGGCTACGGCGCCAGCCCGCTGCTCGGCGAATGGCTGACCCACCTGAACGGGCTGGTGAAGATCCGTGCCGAAATGCTCGCCAATCGTCTGGGTAACAGCGACGGCAAGGCCAGCGCCAGTTCGGAAATCGTCGATTATCTGCTGCTGCAAATTTTCAATAAATACGAGCCGATACTCGATCACCTGCGCCATATTCCGGAGCTGCCGCCGATCGCGCTGTACCAGGAGCTGGCAAAATTTGCCGGTGAGCTGTCAACCTTCATCCGGGTTAACACCCGCAGGCCACGGCCCGCACCCGGCTACCACCACGGTGCGCTCTTCAAATCCATACGCCCGCTGGTCGAAGAGCTCAACGATCTCCTGAACCAGATCCTGGTCCGCGCCGGTCAAATGATCCCGCTACACAAAAAAGGCCAGGGCGTGTGGGCCGCATCGGTACTGCCGGAAGAACTCCGCTCCTTCTCAAGCCTGGTGCTGGCGGTCAACGCGCAGATGGCCGCCGATATTCTGGCGCAGCAGTTCGCCGCTCAGGCCAAGATAAGTTCTCCGCAGCAGCTGCATGAGCTGGTGCGTTCGCACCTGCCGGGCCTGGTGTTGCAAAACCTGCCGGTGCCGCCCCGCCAGATCCCGTATCACAGCGGCAGCGTCTATTTCGAACTGACCCGCAATGGCCCGTTCTGGGATCGCATTTTGCAAAGCGGGGCGCTGGCGCTGCACGTGGCGGGCGACCTGCCCGAGCTGCGGCTTGAGCTATGGGGGATTCGTCACTGATGAGCGACAGCATCGCAGAGATGACCGATGACAACGAGCAAAGCCTGCAGGCGCTGGGCAAGTTTTTGCTCGATGAGTCCGCAGAAAGTCCTCTGAACACGTCTGCCGTCAACGCCGGGCCGGGGCACGCTCCGGCGCAGCCGACCGTGAGCCTCGCCCTGAATGAAGCCAGCCTGAAGGGCGAGAGCATTCAGCAGCGGGTGCTGCGGGTAAATGCGGCCAGCAATCCGCTGCTGGAAGCCAGCCAACCGCTGCTGCGAGCGCTGAGTGAAATGCCGCTGGAGATCGCCGACAGCAGCCAGGTCGAGGTACTCAAACGTACGCTCGCCAGCGAAATCAACGTCTTCACGGTGATTTGTGAAGAGGTCGATATTCCATGGAAGAAAATGACCATCGTGCGTTACTGCCTGTGTACCGCGCTCGATGAAGCGGCGCACGCCTCTCCGTGGGGCATCAGCTCAGGCTGGGCGCGCAGCAACCTGCTTAACCATTTTGAAGGCGATAACGACGGCGGTAACAAATTCTTCCTGCTCGCCGGACGCCTGTCGATGCAGCCTCACGACTACGCCGACGTGCTCGACATCATGTTGCGCATTCTGGCACTGGGCTTTGAGGGCCGTTACAGCATCGTCGAGGATGGCGATCGCCAGCTGATGCGCATTCGCCAGCGCCTGCTGGCCCTGCTGCAAAACACGCTCAGTAAAGTCTCGCCGGAGCTGTCGCCGCTCGGTCTGCCGGAGCGACAGGAGATCAAGCGCCGGGCGCGAATTTTCGTGCCCGTGCGGGGCACGCTGCTGCTGGTCACGTTACTCACCGCCGGCACCTTTATCTGGTGCAAATACCATTTACTGGTGAAAGAGCACGCACTGACCGCGCGTATCGACGCCATGACCCGCATCGCCCCGGCAGCACCGGTACAGCGCCTGCGCCTGGCCGTTCTGCTGAAAGCGGAGATTGCGAAAAAGCAGGTGGCGGTCGATGAAACCAGCCAGCAGAGCAAGGTCATCTTCAGCGGGGATTCGATGTTTGATTCGGGTTCCGTGCAGGTGAAACCGGAAATGACGGCAATCCTCGGGCGTGTCGCCACTGAGATCCGCCGGGTCGACGGTGAAGTGCTGATCGTCGGCCATACCGACGCCATGCCGATCAACAAACCTGGCATCAGGAATAACCAGGCCCTGTCGGAGCAGAGGGCGAACAGCGTCGCTAACCTGTTGATCAGCGCGGGCATTCCTGCGAGCAAAATTCGTATTGAGGGGATGGGAGAACGGCAGCCGCTGCAAAGCAATCAGGATGCAGCCGGTCGGGCACGAAACCGTCGCGTTGAAATGTTTGTCACCTATTAAGAGCCACAACGGAATGTCTTACTTGAGTCGATTATTCTCCACCCACAACCTGAAGTTTCTGATGCTGTTGCTCTGCGCCCTGCTGGTGGCGGCGGCCATCTGGTATCTCGGCCCATTCTCCGGCTTCGGCGAGGCACATCCGCTCGAATCCGTCAGTGCGCGCTGCCTGTGTATTCTGGTGGCATGGCTTTGGATCGCCCGCCTGTGGTGGCGCATTCCGTTCTTCATCCCGCTGGCCCTGAGCGCCAGCGTGCTGGTTTGGGTGGCCGGACCGTGGCTGCTGGCCGGGAAAAGCTATCCGCTCACCGCGCCGTCGCGGCGGCTGGCGATCGTCGCCGTCATCTGGCTGGTGGTGCTGCTCTATGCCCTTTGGCTGCTGGTGGTGGCGCTTATCCACAATCCGGCGCTGTTGAATCGCCTGAAAGGCGTGGGAAAACCGGCGGTCAGTCCGGCGGAAAAATATACCTTTATTACCCGCCAAATCCGCCATGCCGTGGCGTTAACCAGCCGGGCCCGCACCCACTGGAAGCGCTGGTGGACGCTGCTGCTGCCAGGCATTCTGCCCGAAACGATCCCCTGGTATGTGCTGCTGGGCGATGAAAACTCCGGTAAGACCTCGCTGGTTATCGCCTCAGGGCAGGACTTCCCCTTGCCGGAGCAGCTCAGCCGCACCAGCCAACAGAACCCACCGACCGCCAGCTGCGAATGCTGGTTTGGCAACGACGCGCTGTTTCTGGATACCGCAGGCAAATACATCAGCAGCGAGGCCGACGACGACGAATGGCAGCATCTGCTGAAAACGCTGCACAAATACCGCGCCCGCGACGGGATCAACGGCGCGATCGTCGCCGTTCCTGCGGCCGATCTTCTTCAGGG
This sequence comes from Scandinavium sp., assembly GCF_032012665.1. NCBI lineage: Bacteria > Pseudomonadati > Pseudomonadota > Gammaproteobacteria > Enterobacterales > Enterobacteriaceae > Scandinavium > Scandinavium sp. The sequence continues at coordinate 5,518 of NZ_DALZVG010000005.1, read as the reverse complement.
CTCAAAAGAGAGCAAGCTGGCGCTGGCAACGCGCCTGCGCGCCCGACTCGCCGAACTCCGCCAGCAGCTCGGCGTTCATTTCCCGGTCTACGTCACGATCACCAAAGTAGACCACTTGAGCGGCTTTGAGCCCTGGTTTCGCAGCATGACCCGCGAAGCCCGCGACCAGGTGTGGGGCGTCACTTTCCCGTGGGGTGAAATGGTCAACACCTCCACCAACGGGCTCCAGCAAAAAATTTCCAGCGAGCTGGACGTGCTGCAGCAGCGGCTGGCGAGCACCCTCCACCCTCGCCAGCAGGAGGAGTATTCACTTCAGGATCGCAAGGCGATGTACACCTTCCCGCTGGACTTTCAGCTGCTGTGCAACGAAGTGGCGGATTTTTTACAGCAGGCGTTTTTCAGCTCCCGCTATGACGAAACCCAGTTCTGCGCCAGCTTCCGCGGGGTCTACTTCAGCAGCAGCTGCCAGCAGGCTGATACCCGCCTGCACAATCACAAAACGGTGGTCTCTCGCTGGCGGCGCTATTTTGTCAGCGACCAGCCAGAAACCGCGGCGTTCAGCGCCGAGCAGGCAATCCCGGAGGAAGAGGTGCTTCAGAGTACGGTGTGGGGCAAACACTACTTCCTCAGACAGCTTTTTGCCGACGTGATCGTCAAGGACGCCACCCTCGCCACGCCAAACTTCCGCGAGGCGACGCGTTTTCGTATGCAGCGTCTGTTCAGCCATATCGCCCTGCTGCTGCTGGCGGTGATCCTGATCCGCGGGCTGACCCTGAGCTATGACAACAACTCGACTTATCTCGATGCGGTAATCGCCAAAACGCAGCAGCTGGAAAAAGCCGTCGCGCCGTTAAAACAGCTTCCGGAAGGCAAAATCCTCGCCGGCCTGCTGGCGATGGCCCGCGATTTGCCGGAGTTTGACCCCCTGAATCTGCTGGACCCGGCGCTGGACTATCGCTACGGGCTGTATACCGGTAAACCGGTGGCCGAGCACGCCAATGGTTTGTACCGCTATATGCTGGAGCGTTTTTTCCTGCCAGCGTTGCAGAACCAGGCAAGTGCATCGCTGAATGCAGCACTTCAGGATAAGAGTGAGAACGACGAACAGCTGTATCAGGCGCTCAAAATCTATCTGGGCATTTTTGGCCAGGGCCAGGCCAGCAACGAATGGCTTAGCGTAGCCTTAACTCAGCAATGGGACAGCCAGGACAAGCTGACGGCCTACGGCGATGAGAGCGTATTCCAGGCCCACCTGAGCGCCCTGTTCGCCGGAGAGAAGTGGCTGCAATATGGGCAAAAAGCGGATACCACGCTGATCGCTCAGGCCCGCGCAGCCCTGGGTCAGCGCTCGCTTAACGCCAGGCTTTACCAGCGCGTAAAGTCCGTGGAGCTCGCCCAGGCGCCAGAGCCGATGACGCTCGACAAAATGACCGGGGATAGCAGCGCGCAAATCTTTACCGTCACCGATGAGCAGCTGGCACGCGACGGTATCCCTGGTTTTTTTACCCGGGCCGGGTACCAGATGCTGATAAAAAAAAAGTTTCTCCTCCTCATCACCCAGCTACAGCGTGAAGATCAGTGGGTAATGGGTACGAAAACGGAAGCAGCACCCAATCCTTTGACGGTCCGCGAAGGGGTGCTTCGGCTCTATCTGCGTGAATACAGTAGCCTGTGGAGCCGTCTGCTGGACAGCATTCGGCTCATCCCGCTTGATGAGGTCTCCTCCGGCGGTTCCCCGCTGGCAGGCGATATCTATTTGCTGCGAATCCTCGCCTCACCGAACTCGCCGCTGGTCAACCTGGCCCGCGTCTCCGTCGAACAAACCACGCTGGTGCAGAAGGATAAAAACCTGCCGGAGCTGCTCGACGACGGCAATAACCGCCTCACCAACAACCGGCTGGTCAGCCAGGCCAAAAAGCTGGATGACGCGGCCGATGCCTTAATTAAGAAGCTGACCCGGGCAGAGGTGGACGACCGTTTTCGCGCCCTGCATGAGTTCGTCAACGGCCAGGGCAACGCCCTCGCGATGGAAAGCAGTCTGCCAGGCTTGCCCGGCTCCCAGCTCAATAAGCTTTCGTCAACGCTTGGCGAGCTGTACACGCTGTTTGTCGTGACCAGCAATAACCTCAGCAACGGCGAAACGCCGGTGATGCCCGATACCAGCATGCGCATCGGCATTCAGGCGCAGACCTGGCCCACCCCGTTCCGCACGGTCGTTGAGCCCTTCATTCGTGGCGCATCGCAGAAAGTGCAGGCTCAGGTGCTCGCCAGCAACAGTAAAAATGTGGACAGCAACCTCGGCGCGGTATGCCGGGAAACGCTGGCCAACCGCTATCCGTTCCGCGAGTCAGCGCAGGAAGTCACGCTTCATGATTTCAGGCAGTTCTTTGCCCGGGACGGGCTGGTCGACAGCTGGTTTAAGCAGAATCTGGCCGATAAAGTCGACACCTCGCAGCCCGTCTGGCGCTATAAGGGCACGCAGTCGGAAGGCAATCTGGCGTTTTTCCAGCAGGTAGCCCGGATCCGTAACGCCTTCTTCAGCAGCGATGACGGCAAAAAGATGCAGCTGACGCCGACGCTTTCCGTCGCGTATATGGATCCCGCTATCGTGCAGCTCAATATGAACATCGGCGGCAGTCCGTTCCGCTACATTCACGGTCCGGTTGTCCCGTGGCTGTTTAACTGGCCAGGCACCAACGGCAGTACCAACATCAATATCAGCGCCCTGCCCGCGTTACCCGGCAGCGCCTCTCCGGTTTCACTAAATAGCCCATGGGCTCTGTTCCGCTGGATGGAGCAGGCTGCGCTGCGCCAGACAGACGACAACGGAAATATCTTGCTGACTTATTTTGTCGATAAGCGCCGGATAGATATCACCCTCGGTGGAATGGTGTCTGATAACAGTACGCTCTCCAGCCTGTTAAAGGGTTTTGAGTGTCCCACTGATAATTAACAGGGATAGACAAGGTGATGGAAACATATTTCAGAGGGAGACGACCGCATGACGAAAAAATAGAGGCGTCGATCGCCAGTAAACAATCATCGTCCTGCTCACACGCCGTGTGCGCAGGGCTAAAATTATCTACAACGTTTCAGGTATTTACATGTCGCGTACAATCAGCCTGAGCAGCCCGGCAATGCCTTACTTGCTGGGAGAGCCTGCTCTAGTCCTGTCAAAGCTGGATGGCGAAGAAGCCTTTTCCACGCTTTATACATGGTCGATTACCGCCAAAACACCTGCTAATCCTGCGATCTCCTGGCAGTCCGCGTCCAATATAGATATCAAGGCGCTGCTCGGCAAAGAGATGACCATTGAAATCGAGCTGGATGGCAATGGGCTGGATGAAGTGAGCTATGTCGGTAAGGGCACCCGTGAAATCTCAGGGGTAGTCCAGAAAGCAAGATATATTGGCCGGGACGCCAACCAGGCCATGTATGAAATTATTCTGCGTCCCTGGTTACATATTACGGAGCTGACTTCAGACTTCAAAATATTCCAGCAGAAAAGTGTGGTGGATATTCTTGATGAGGTACTGGGTGAATATCATTATCCGGTAGAGAAACGCTTATCGGCCAATTACCCAAAACTTGATTTTCAGGTTCAGTACGGTGAAACCGATTTCGCGTTTATCGAACGGTTAATGGAAGAGTGGGGAATTTACTGGTTTTTTGAACATAGCGATCATAAGCATAAGCTTATCCTGGTCGATCACGTCGGTGCCCATCGCCCCTATTTCAGCGAGGCCTACCACACCATCAGCTACGTGCCGGACGACCCGAAGGCCGGTGAAGAGTATATCGACCACTTCCATCACCAGGAGACTATCGTCAGCGGAAGCTGGCTAACCAACGACTACGACTTCACCCGCTCCCGTGCCGATATTTCCGCTATCGACACGAAGCCGCGTAACACCGTCTACAACCAGATGGAAGTGTTCCACTGGCCCGGTGACTACGAGCAGCCCTCGGTGGGCGAAATGCTGGCCAGCGTGCGCATGGAAGAACGCGGCGCAGAAGGCTCACGGGCAACCGGCAGTGGAGAGGTCCGGGGCATCGTCTGCGGCTGCAACTTCACCCTGACGAACTACCCGCTCGAAAAGGCCAACCGGGAATATATGGTGCTGGCAAGCAGCCTGCGGATCACTGAGGTCCCGCAGGTCAGCGGCGTGGAGATATTCACCTACCACTGCGATTTTACCGTGCAGCCCACCAGCAAGATTTATCGCCACCCGTTAACCATTAAGCGTCCACGCACCCGTGGCCCGCAGACGGCCATCGTCGTTGGTCCGCCGGGCGAAGAGATCTGGACCGATGAATACGGGCGGGTCAAGGTGCGCTTTGTCTGGGATCGCTATGGGCAAAACCGCGAATCGGACTCCTGCTGGCTGCGCGTCAGCCAGGCCTGGGCAGGCAATAACTTCGGAGGGATCTACATCCCGCGTATCGGCCACGAGGTGATCGTCGACTTCATCAACGGCGACCCCGATCGCCCGCTGATCATCGGCAGCCTCTACAACAACGTCACCATGCCGCCGTGGGATCTGCCGGTCAACAGCACCCAGAGCGGCATGATAAGCCGCACGGTCGGCGGCGGTCGTACCAACTACAACGGCATCCGCTTTGAAGACAAGCCCGGCCAGGAGCAGTACTGGGAACAGGCCGAGCGCAACATGGTGCGTGTGACCAAGAACGATGAGTCCCAGACCATCGGTGCAAACGCAGAAACGGTAATCGGTGCCAACCGTAACGTCAGCGTGGGGGCGAATTACGACAAAATCGTCAACGCGAACTACAGCAAAAGCGTCGGGGCTAACGCATCGGAAATCATCGGTGTCAGCCGCAGCATGAGCGTGGGGGCCGACTACTCAAAAATCATCGGTGGCGGCTACAGCAACACCATCGGGCTAACCTACGGTCTGGTCGTGGGCCTCGCACGTACAGAGGCCATTGGCGCAGCCAACAGTCTGAACGTCGGTGGGATGAATGCTACAAACGTAGGGGGCGCGAACTTAATCAACGTCGGCGGCTATCATGCCGAGTCCGTGGGAGGTGCCTGGCAGACCGCTGCCGGCGGCGCGTTAACGATGGTTGCGGGTGGCGCAATGGCCCTGGGTTCGGGCGGCATCCTGACGCTGAGCGCGAAAACCATCAAAATCATCGGCTCTGACAAAGTCATCATTCAGGGCGGTGAGGTACAGATCAACCCAGGTGACAATGACGACTGCTGCGGCAACGGCGGAGGCGGTGGTGCAGGCGGTGGCCTGGCCGCACTCTCCAGCCTGGCGGGATTAATCCCGGTCTTTGGCCTGATTGCTCTGCCGCTTCCGTTACCGCCGTTGCCGCCTGGACCACCACCTCCTCCGCCGCCTCCGCCACCAACGGATACGCCGACGGTGACACCAACCGTTACGCCTACGGAAAGCCCAACTCAGAGCCCGACGGAAAGCCCAACCGAGAGCCCGACGGAAAGCCCGACCGAGAGCCCGACGGAAAGCCCGACCGAGAGCCCGACGGAAAG